>WTJZ01000295.1 GCA_011524615.1 Akkermansiaceae bacterium
TTTGAAGAAAGAGCGGAACTAAAACGGACAGAGCTTTGTGGGCACGAGGGTATTTTGGAGACAGTGCAGGACGGGATACAGAAGTTATCTGGAAATAGATACAAGATCAGAAAAAGGAGGGCAGCGGTTAGATCGGCTAAAGTTTAGGGTTACCCTGAAAGGAGTGAATGACAAATAATCCACGTTGACCAGAGGGTATTTATTCTAAGAAAAAGGATGCCTTTAAGGCTGCTAAAGCTACGTTCATCGACCCTAAGGCAAAGTACTCGGACAACTTCATTACTTTATTGGATATGATCGTCTGAAAGTGATGTTGTTTTGTTGAGAATGATTTTGGTGAATTCGGGAGAGGTAAGCTTTGAGGTTGTCGTTAAGTGTTAACTTCTTTTGTCGCTTTATGTTAAAATTGATGAGTTTTTTTTACAGAATCAGATTTCGCGTACAAATTTTGCAGTTAGTCGTTCTTACAAGTTTGAGGGCTTTTCTCATTTTGAAGTATGAATAAAGAATTTTTCATTAATACGCGAATACTGCTTGCCGCTGTAGTGCCGCTGGCTGCACTTATTATACAGGTGGAACAGGTATCGCTTTTTAGAATTTGTTCTGTATATAGTCATCCAAGCATCGATTTGGAGTATGTTGAAATAGGTAGAGGAAATGGAGGTATATTCGAGATTTCTTATTCTAGAAATAAATCGGATGCGTTAAACTTAGAGATTTACTGTATATCTGGTAATAAGTATTGGGTGCAGTGTAGTGAAGATTTGTCGGTGTGTGCGGATTTAATAGAGTGTCAAGATGGTTTTCGTGTTGTCGATATTAATCGATTATGCCTATGAGATAAACTATATTTATTAGTAGAAGTTAAATGAAATAAAAAGTAAATAATGAAGAAATTAAAATCGAGTATACTTGCGTTGTTATCATGTTGTTCAATACTGCATGGACAAGGGATAGAGAAGCCACATTTAGCTGGTGAATTATTTAATAATAAAGCACGTGAACAAGAGTTCATGGACTGGGGGTTAGGAATGTTTGTCCACTGGTCCTTTGATTCACAGTTAGGCTCTGTTATCAGCCACCACATGAGCTACGCGTCAGAGAAGCATATTGACAGAGTAATTAATGAATTACCAAAGACATTTAATCCTCGTCAGTATGATCCAAATGAGTGGATGGAGTTAGCGAAGTTAGCTGGAGTTAAGTATATGGTATTCACGACCAAGCACCATAGTGGGTTCTGTATGTGGGATACCAAGACTACGGATTTCAACATCATGAATACCCCCTATAAGAAGGATACGGTAAAAATGTTTGTTGATGCGTGTCGAGCACATGATATCAAGGTAGGATTCTATTTCTCACCTGAAGACTGGATATTTAACCACACTCAGGATATGGTCGCGCGTGGTGGTAAATTAAAGCAAGGCCACAAGGATAAGCTTACCAAGTACAATTACACTCAACTAGATGAACTATTTGGTGGAGCGTATGGAGACATTGACGTTGCTTTCTTTGATGGTGGCGAGAAGGAGGTTCTAGCACAGTATGTTCACAAGATATCACCTAAAACGATTGTTACTCGGGGTGAAATTGTGACTCCTGAGCAAAAGCTACCAGCAGAACCAATTCCTGGACCTTGGGAAACATGTTTCACACTCGGTACACAATGGCACTACAAGCCTACGAATGAAGATTATAAGACAGGGTCACGCTTAATCAATATGCTTATTGAAACACGCGCGAAGGGGGGGAACCTCCTGATCAACATGGGACCTCATCCAAATGGCCAAATTCCTATTGAGCAGGAAGAGCGCTTTAGAGAGCTGGCGCTGTGGATGTTTGTCAATGATGAGTCAATTCACAATGTACGCGCTTGCTCTTATGCGGGTGCTAAAAAGGGAGCATACTATACCCAGTCTCAAGATGGTAAGTATATCTATGCACACTTAGTTGGACTGGTAGATGATAAAGCCGGTGCGAATAACAATAATTGGGGGAGGTTTGTCAGAAAGGAAAACATCCTTCTCGAGGGGATCGAGGTTAATGAGAATACAAAGGTGACGGTTTTAGGCCAAGATGACCAACTGGATCGTTACTCGGAGCGTAACCAAGGAACCCTGAAGATTAGTTGTGAGCCTTCAGAAGATGGCGCAGTTCTTTCAGTCGCACGAGCTCAAAGACTTTACAATAATAGAAGATGGCCAAATGCCGTTGTTGTAAGATTAGAAAATGCCAAATTTAAAAGGTGAGTTCACTTGATTTAATGGTTTATTGACGGGAAAATTCCTTAGTGAGCATCGATTATTTTGACAGTCTCCCACTGTAATGTGGAAGGCTGTTTTTTCGCGGATTCAACTAGCTAGCGTAGCTGGCTGAGGAGACTTTAACCTATCAGTTAGGTTGTGAAGCTAAGATATTGATGAACTCTCGGAAGTCTTGGCTGGTGTATGGATAGCCATTATCGCTGATGATTCGAGGCTTCTGGTCAGGGGAAGCTTCGACTGCAACGAGGTGTAGATTTAGGAGCTTGGACTCCTTTTCTGGGGGGCGACGAGTCTTGGGTGTCTTAGTCATGTAGGGTGGTATTCAGGATAGCTCACCTTTCTAATTTTAGACAGCCCTCAGGTACGATTCCACCTGAAGTAATGCAGTAGGAAGTGATGCCTGAATCTTACAGATAAGGGAATGGGTTGATATTTTTATGTATTTCTGTCGAATATTATTTCTAATTTTTACTGTGGGATTGTGTTGTTTTTTTATTTTGTTTGATGATTTATTTTATTTTATTGGTTGAATAGTGGGATCAAATGTGATCACTTTTTGGGTTATTAGAAAATGTCAACTGTAACACAAAGCTTTATTGAAATGATGGAAGGGCGCGTTGAAGCCCTTAAGGCCAAGAGTGATTGGAGTGGAGCGCAAACGACTGCAGCGACAACAGTTGACTCTGCTCGTGAGCAATATGATGCAGACCCTACTACTGTAGGTGTCTACGCTAAAGCTGTAGAGATCCAGGCTAATGTCTACCGTGATTATGGAGATAAGGAGACAGCTCAAACTTTGTATTCTGCGATTGTAGATTTGCTGGAAGATACCTTTGATTACAGAGCGCTATGCGGTCGCGTAGGGGCGAATTTAGCTCTGTTCTATGAGGAGCAGGAACTGCTGGAGGATGCAGTAAACTTTTACAGTTGGGCTCTAGAGAACTTCGAGAATGCGAATCCGCCAGAGTGGGGTGAAGCCGCTGGAGTGTTAAATAATATGGCGTTTCTCTACGAAAACGATGGTAACATTCCACAAGCGGAGGCTCTCTTCATGAAGGCTCTGCAGATTAACAATGATAACTTTGGGCCTAACCATGAGGCGACTGCTGACGTGTGGAATAACTTAGGAGGACTCCATTACAAGGCAGGTAAATATGCCCAGTCACTAGAAATGCATAAGCTCGCACTGGATATTCGTATCGAGACACTAGGTGAGCGACACACAGAGACGGCTCAATCGTGGGGGAACTTGGCGCTGGCTTACACCGCACTAGAGGATCTTGATAATGCGAAGAACTGCTTCCAGTCGGCATTGACCATTCTAGAGTCTTCTTCGTCTGCAAATGCGAATGACTATGCAACGATCAATTCTAACTATGCTACAGTATTACGACAATATGGCCGGGATAAGGATGCGGAGCAGGTCGAGAAGCGCATGAACAAATTTCTCAAGAAGCACTAGAGGCGTTCTTGAGCATAGCGGGCTGATGTTGTTGTTTAAGATTGGGGTTCGCTATGAAGGTCTCTTGTTAGGTCGGCTTTTGCTGACCTTCTTTTGTTTTGGGAGGGGGGAGAATATGTACCTTGCTGCAGTTTTTCCAGTTGCCTTTCGAGACTAATCGGGTTGATATTCGCGGTATTATGTGGAAAGGCAGATTTCAAGAGGCGACCGCAGACCTCGTAGAACAGTTCGGAGAATCTATCTCATTTGATTGGAGACTATACTCGTATGATGTAGCCGGGTCGATTGCTCACGCGAGAGCACAGGTGACCGCAGGACTTTTGACCCAAGAGGAGTTTGATCAAATTGAGGCTGGACTGAAGCAGATTGAAGGAGAGATCGAGAGAGGGGAGTTTGAGTTCTCTACCGCTCTAGAAGATATTCATATGAATATCGAAGCGGAGTTGACGAAGCGCATTGGAGCGCCAGGGGCTAAGCTTCACACGGCACGCTCGCGAAATGATCAGGTGGCGACAGATACCCGTCTTTATTGTCGCACGGAGATCGATCTGATGATCGAGCTCATTGAGCAACTAGAGCTCTCATTACTCGACCGTGCTGAGAAGTACGCTGCGACAGTACTCCCAGCTTACACGCACCTACAACGAGGCCAGCCTGTGACAGTAGGTCATCACTTACTCGCATACATTGAGATGCTGGCGAGAGATAAGAGCCGTCTACAGGACTGTCAGAAGAGATTGAATGTCTCCCCTCTCGGATCTGGTGCACTGGCAGGCTCGACCATTAATCTTGATCGCCAGCAGATTGCGGACGAGTTAGAGTTCGCAGCGGTGTCGACTAATTCGATGGACGCGGTGGCGGACCGTGATTACATTGCAGAGCTACTTTTCGATCTGGCGATGGTGGGGGCGCACTTATCGCGTATGAGTGAGGACTTCATCCTATGGAGTAGCAGTGAGTTTGGCTTCTGCACCTTCTCAGATGCACACACGACAGGTTCGTCATTGATGCCACAGAAGAAGAATCCAGATGTCTGTGAGATCACTCGTGGTAAGACGGGGCGCCTCTACGGCAACCTCACAGCAATCCTGACGGCGATCAAGGGACTACCTCTGACATATAATCGCGACCTACAGGAAGACAAGGAGCCTCTCTTTGACTCTATTGATACGATCAAGCTTACACTGAAGGTGAATGCAGAGATGATTGCAGCGATGAAGATTAACGAGGAGGTCTGTGAAGCCGCGGCATCTGATCCATTGCTTCTCGCTACTGATCTCGCTGATTACTTGGTAAAGAAAGGAGTACCGTTCCGTCAGGCGCATGAACTAGTCGGAAAGGCTGTGGCAGAGAGTGTCTCTCAGCAGACTCCACTCAATGAGCTCGACCTGACACAGATCGATACTGCTTATGAGGATGATGCCAAGGCTGTCTTCAACCTGCAAACCGCCCTTAAGGCTCGAACGAATCCTGGCGCGCCTAGCATCGAGAATGTGAAGTCTCAGATCGCTCGCTGGAAGGATTTGCTCTCTAAGTAACAACAATAGGAACGCTCTGCGTTTCCTGATGATTATTGGTCTTTCGTAGCCAATTTGGAGCCTCTACTTTGATGTAGGGGCTTTTTCATCTTTAGGAGTAATGAATATTATGGCGAATTCCATCATACAAGTTGACTAGCTATAGGGATGGTATAGCTTACGCACGATTCTACGCATTGGATACATGATTAAGTTTACTCCTCTATTAGCCTTAGTATTCGTACTAGCTTCCTGCCAGCTGATTAGTCCTCGCTCAGCGATGAAGGAGGTTCACTCTGTGGTACCACAGTCATGGGCTGGTACCAAAGAGGGACGAGCTGGCATTGATACAGAGTGGGTTAAGCGCTTCGGGGATCAGGAGCTTAATGCACTAGTACAGAAGGCGCTTGATGATAATCGTAGCCTGCAAGCGAGGGCGGAGCGCCTCTTACAGGCAAGAAGGCGAGCTAAGATCTCGGGGGCAGCAGGACGTCCACAATTATCATTAGGTGAGAGTGGATCTCGACAACAGAGTAGGTTTCTTGGGTTTCCTGGAGCAGATGGGGGTGTTACTTATAATTCTTTTGGGGTATCTCTGAATGCGAGTTGGGAACTTGACCTCTGGGGAAGAGTTCGAGCTGGTAAGAAGGCACAGGTCGCCGCCTATGAGGCTCAGGTATGGAACCTAAGAGCGGCGGAGGCATCCCTCAAAGCACAGGTGGCTAAGTCTTGGTTCGCGTTGCAAGAAGCTGAGGGGCAAGCTGCACTAGCACAAGCTGCAGTGGAGATCCGTAAGCAGACCCGAGATGCGATTCAGGCGCGGTTCGAGAACGCCTTGATTAATGAAGGAGGAACAGGTGCTCAGTACCGTATCGCGCAGAGTGATGTCGCGAGTGCAGAAGCAGAGCTAGCGCGCTGGCAAGGAGTCGTTGATAACACTGCGCGCCAATTAGAGTTATTAGTGGGTGATCATGCTAAGGGGCAACTCAGAGCTAAAGGGGGATTGCCTAAGTTACCTGCAGTACCGCCGAAAGGGCTTCCCTCAGAGTTATTATTACGTAGACCAGACTTACTCGCGGCTGAGAGGGTCTACAGTGAATCATTGCAACGTCGAGTAGAGGCTACCAGAGCGCTCTTTCCCTCGCTCTCTCTTACTGGATCTGCAGGGACGGCTACGACGGCACTAGAGCAGGTGTTGGATAGTAGCTTTGGGATCTGGTCGATCGGAGGAGGGGTAACACAATACTTACTGACTGGAGGTCGACTCCAGGGAGAACGATTCTCCCGTAAGAGTGAGTCAAAGGCGCGTCTCATCGAGCTTCAGGATATCGTGATTCGCGCTCTAGGAGAGGTCGAGACCGCTCTCGCGGCTGAACAATTCCTCCGTCGCCAATATCAAGCCATGACTAAAGCGGCGAACCTAGCGAAGGATGCGGCAGAGGCAGCTCAGGATGATTATCGAGAGGGGGCTGCTGATGTGCAGACTCTCTTAAGTGCGGAGACTCGCTATATTCAAGCGGCCTCGACAACCCTTACCTTACAACGACTTTTGTTAGCTAACCGAGTGGACTTACATTTGGCACTGGGAGGCGACTATAACCTTAATCACAAGCGATGAAATCTAAACTTATTCAACTGCTAATAGCGGTGGCAATTATTGTGCTCGGTATCGGAGCGATGCTGTTACTTATCTTCACGAAGCCTGAGGCGAAGAAAGAGGCGTTGGCTAAAAGTGTCCCTGCAGTACAAGTACTGGCAGTGCAGCAACAGTCAGTGAAGCCTATTCTCTACTCTCAGTCCGAGTTCCTAGCACCTCGTCAGACGACTGTATCGGCTCAGGTGATGGGGAAGGTGATCTCTGTCTCTGACCAATATGAGGCTGGTGGTAAGTTCTCTAAGGGGGAAGTGATCTGCCAACTCGAGAAGATTGACTATGAGACGGCATTAATCTCAGCACAGGCCGCAGAAGCGCAGGCGCGCTCGACAGTGAAGGAGGCAGAGGTAGCGTTAGAGCTAGAACAAGCTCGAGTGGCACAGGCTCTCAGAGATTGGAAGAAGTTAGGGAAAAAAGGGGAGCCAACGGAGCTCCTCTTGCGTAAGCCTCAGATCGCATCGGCAGAAGCTCGATTACAGGCAAGTCGTATGGGCTACCAGCAAGCACAGAGTCAAGTGATGCAAGCCAAGCGTAATCTGGAGCGTACGTCGATCAAGGCACCATACGATTGTCAGATCGAGCGCAAGAGAGTAGATCTAGGCGCGTTGGTCACCGTTGGTATGCCACTCGTTGATCTCTTCCAGACCGGTAGTGTCGAGGCTCGATTACCAATATCGCTAGAGGATACTCCCTATGTGGTGATCGGAGCGAAGGTAAAGGCGACTGCTCAGTATGGAGCGATTAAGAAAGAATGGATCGGAGAGGTCGTCCGGGATGAACAACGAATCGATGCCGGTACAAGGAGTAATCACGTGGTCGCTACCTTTACTGGAGCAGATCTCCCAACGGTGGGGCTCTTCGCTAAGATGGAAATCGAGGGCGCAGAGATTGCCGGGGTGCATGCCGTTCCAAGAATTGTTCTCAATGGGCAGGACCGTGTGATCGTGATTGATCAGGATGACCGAGTGACCTTTAGAGAGGTGGTCGTGCTGAGGACGACACAATCACAGGCTTATATCTCAGAGGGGTTACAGAATGGAGAGCGTGTTTGCTTAACGATGTTGAATACGCCAGTAGAGGGGACAGATGTGAAGGTTATAGAATAAGGGTAGCTTATGGAGAATTTAATTAAGTGGTTCAGCCGAAACCATGTTGCAGGTAACTTCCTGATGCTGGCCGTGATTCTGGCAGGGTTTACGACATGGTTTCAGTTGCGTAAGGAGATCATGCCAGAGGTGGCGATCGATTCTGTTAGCATCAGAGTGCCGTACCCTAATGCTACCCCAGAGGAGGTAGAGAGCGGCATCATTATCCCTGTGGAGGAGGCGATTGCTGACATTGAGGGGATCGATGAGATCAAATCCACGGCGAGCCAGTCGATGGGATCGATCGTAGCAGAGGTGAAGGCGGGTTATGCATTGCGTGATGTGATGGGGGATATCAAGGCCAAGGTCGACGCGATTGATAATCTAGCGGAGCAGGCGGAGGAGCCGGTCATCACGGAGATCATTATTCGTAATCAAGTGCTGTCGATAGCGATCTCGGCAGATACAGATGAGCGATCTCTCAGGAACCTGGCAGAGAAGGTGAGAGACGACCTCTTGAACTTTGAGCCTTCTCGTAAAGGGTTCTTTGGGCAGTTAAGCCCTGAGCAAAAGATCACACAGATCGAGCTAACAGGCGTAAGACCATATGAGATCTCGATCGAGCTCGCCGAGCAGACGCTGAGGGAGCTCGACTTGACCATTGGACAAGTGGCGCACGCGGTGAGACAGAGTTCACTCGACCTGCCAGGCGGGGCTGTGGATACCGAGGCTGGTGAGGTCATCATTAGAGCGAACGCTAAGCGATACAGTGCGGAAGAGTTTGAGAACATTCCGGTGGTGACTAGCCCTGACGGTTCTACTGTCTATCTCCATGAGATTGCTCGCGTGATCGATGGGTTCGAGGATGTTGAGCTGAGTAATACCTTTGATGGTAAGCCTGCCGTGATGGTAGATATCTTTCGGGTAGGAGAACAAGATACGCTGATACTCGCTAAGGCTGCTAAGGAGTATATCGAGGAGGCTCGTAAGACGCTGCCTGAGGGGGTGCAGTTAGAGATCTGGAATGATATGTCGCTGATGTTAGCTGGTCGTCTGGATCTACTAGGGCGTAATGCTGGGATTGGTATCCTACTTGTACTGATCGTGCTTACACTCTTCCTGCGTCCATCATTGGCTGTGTTAGTGGCGATTGGGATTCCTGTCTCCTTTGCGGGAGGGATCTGGATGATGCCTACGGTGGATGTCTCCATTAATATGATATCCCTGTTCGCCTTTATTCTCGTACTCGGGGTGGTGGTTGATGATGCGATTGTTGTGGGGGAGAATGTTTATACGCGAATTCAGGGCGGAATGGCGCCGAAGGAAGCCGCTTGGAAGGGCTCGCATGAGGTCGGGGTGATCGTGATCTTTGGGGTGCTCACCACCGCGTTGGCCTTTACTCCGATGTTAGGGATTGATGGGGTCTCTGGTAAGTATTGGCGTAATATTCCTCTCATTGTGATTCCGACGCTCCTCTTCTCACTGGTGCAGTCTAAGCTAGTATTACCGGCCCATATGTCGTTCCTCAAGCCGACGGACCGTAGCAAGGATCTGAAGAATCCACTCATGCGCCTCCAGAGAAAGATCTCTGACGGGCTCGAGCGCTTCGTCAAGTCGGTGTATACCCCTGCGCTCGACCAGATGTTGAGACAGCGCTACATCGTTGTGGCTAGTTTTATCTTTCTCTTCATCTTAACGATTGGTTTGATCGGGGGCAATCGCGTGAAGTTTGTCTTCTTTCCGAAAGTTGAGGGGGACGTCTTGACGGCGAATCTGGAGCTAGCTGCAGGGACACCATACGCCCATACCGTTGCGGCATTGGACAAGATGGAGGATGCGATGGTGCAGATTAACCAGGAGTTCACGGACAAAAATGGAGACACTGTAGTGAAGCACTGGGTTCGCTCCGATGGAACGATGTCACTCCAGTCTGAGTTCGCCTTTGGTGGGAAGCCAATCGAGTCACACTTAGGTCAGTTCGTAGTCGAGCTCGCTCCAGCAAGTGAGCGAGAGGTAACAGGGGCAGAGATCACTGCTCGTTGGCGTGAGCTGGTAGGGGCGATTCCCGGCGCAGTGGAACTCAGCTTCCAGAGTAATACCGCAGGTGGAGGCAATGCGATCGATATGAATCTAGTGGGGCCAAACCTCTCTGATCTCGAAGCTGCCTCAGCACTGGCTCAGTCGGAGTTGGCAAAGGTGGTGGGAACCATCGATATCACCGATAGTAATCGTCAAGGAAAGCGCGAGGTGCAGATCCGAGAGTTGACGGCTTCAGGAAGAGCTCTTGGGTTTACCCTAGAGGAGGTGATCCGCCAAGTGAGATGGGCATTCTACGGAAATGAAGTGCAGCGCCTACAGCGAGGGAAGGATGATCTTAAGGTGATGGTGAGGTTATCAAAAGAAGAGCGACTCTCGTTGGAGAACTTAGAGCAGTTGCGACTACGCGCTCCACTGACCGGAGAAGAAGTGCCTCTCATGCAGGTCGCGATCCTCAACGAAGGGCGAGGGGTGTCATCGATTAGTCGCATAGGGCGTCAGCGTTCTATCAAGGTCTCTGCTGATGTCGATCCCGCTCTCGCTAATCAGACCGATGTTCAGAACGCTTTCACGGGAACAACTTTACCAACAGTAATTAAAACGTTCCCGACAGTTAGGTTTGAAGCGGATGGAGAGGTGAAAGACCGAAATGATTCGATTAGTCAGATGATGGCTGGATTCGCGGCGGCCTTATTAGGGATGTATGTCATGATGGCGATACCTCTCAAGAGCTATATCAAGCCTCTGATTGTAATGTGCGTGATTCCATTCGGTATCGTGGGGGCAGTAGGCGGACACATCTTGATGGGGTTAGACTTTAGTATTATGTCACTCTGCGGGATCATTGCTCTGTCTGGCGTAGTGGTTAATGACTCTCTAGTCCTCGTAGAATTCGTGACGCGTTATGAGAAGGAGATGGGCAAGAGAGAGGCTGCGCGAAAGGCAGGAGCCTCACGTTTTCGTGCGATTATTCTGACCTCCTTGACCACCTTTGTGGGGATTATGCCCATGGTAACAGAGACCGATATGCAAGCGCGTTTCTTGATCCCGATGGCTGTGTCACTCGGGTTTGGTATCCTCTTTGCTACCCTTATCACTCTAATTCTCGTGCCGAGTGTCTATCTGATCCTAGAAGACATCAAGCGTCTGTTCAAGAATGTGGCTCGAGGCTAAAAGGTAATACCCTGGTTCTATCAAAAGGAAAGAGAGCAGGGGACTGCTCTCTTGCTGTATCCTAGTCCTGCAACTCATCAAGTGCAGGCCTTAGCACTAGAATTCTCCCTTAAAGGAGCAACGAGCTGTGGGGGTCTCAAAGATGACAATCTCAACGAGACCTGGGAGTTGTGGAGCGAGCTTCTTCCAAAACCAAGCTGCCATGATCTCGATGGTAGGACTCTCTAGACCCTCGATATCATTGAGGTAAGAGTGATCGAGTTGCTCCAGAAGTGGATTCATGGCCTTAGAGATTTCCTTATGGTCATAGATCCAGCCGATTTCTGGATTCACTTCGCCCTCGATATGGATTTCGATCTTGAAGGAGTGCCCATGCATCTGACGGCATTTGTGGCCTTCAGGTAAGCTTGGAAGCGTGTGAGCTGCTTCGAAGCGGAAATCTTTGATAAGTCTAGCGCGCATACCCTCTTTCTATTCACATTTTCATTGAGAAGAACACCGCTTTTTTTACTTTTTGTTATTTGGGACTCGCATAGAGACGAGGTGGCGTTGTCAGAAAGTCGCGAGGATTACTTTTAAATTATGCTTGCCATCATGAATGACGCAGGTTTATGTTGTAACTCCTCTTATTCTTATGGGGCATTAGCTCAGTTGGTAGAGCACTTGTCTGGCAGACACGGGGTCAGCGGTTCGAATCCGCTATGCTCCACCATAAGAATAATTTTTTAGTGAGTGAGTTCAGCAACTTTCATGCATGAATTTCCTGTTTAAGGCACTAGTTAGATTTACGTGGCCATCACTTATCAGGTTCAGACTAATCACGTTCTTCTTTATCTCCTCATTTAGTTCTTTCTGGATAGTAGCTTATCCAAGTTGAGTGATTTTGAGTACGGCATAAAAGATAGCCCACATTGAGATGGCGGCTGAAGAGATGCCTAGGATCCAGTCTTCCTTTCTCATAATAGGGCGTCGTACAGAGTCTGTCTTATGGAAGGCAATGACGGCGTATAGAGATCCACCGATGAGTCCTCCGATATGAGCCGCATTATCGATGAAGTTGTACCCGAGAAGTCCAATGATGAGCATGGTGATAAAGCCTGCGATCAGTCGTCTACGGGCGGGTTTTGGCGCCAATCTAGGGTGGAGGAGCTCAAAAATATAGAGGAAGCCGAGCAAGCCCATGACGCCACCAGATGCTCCTACTCCTACCTTACCTACAGGTAGAAAATAGATGGAACAGTAGGAACCTGCAACGGCGGAAAAGATGAAGGCCATGACAAAGTGAGGCCAGCGGGCAAGGTTCTCAATGCGCTTACCGAGAAACCAGAGCGAAGAGCAGTTAAAGAAGAGGTGCAGGAAACCACCATGTAAGAAGGGGGCTGTCCATACACGCCAAGCTGCTCCATCCATTAAGCGATTATTTTTGAGGCCTGCAACTTGTGTGCTGAAATGGAAGCCGTCCTTGAATTGTTCTGGATGGGGAACGAGAAACTGCAACACGCTCATTATGATGAGAACAATAATGAGAACTTTAGAGACGATAGCAGGTTGTTGCTCCATCCAAACATCGAATCTGGCATCGAGAGCTTCTGAGGTGAGTTTTTGCTGATTGAGGGCTTTGGCGGCTTGGAGGGCTTTCCAGCTTTCGTAGACTGGCTTGAGCCCGAAAAGTACGAGCATAATCGTCATGATCCCAAGAGTCGTATTATCATGGTAGAATAAGACTCCTCGGTTGATGATACTGATGACGAGATAGATAGAAAAGACGGACCCGAAGATGAAGAGGGTTCTTTTATCTGATTGTAGGTCTTCTGAGGTTAGGCGCTGGGTGCGAGACTTAAGGACTTCTAAGAGCTCAGGAACTTCTTCTAGTAAAACGCAGTTAGGATCTGTTGGGGTCCAGACAGCAGTAATACCATCTCGTTCGTTAAGGACACCTTGTTGGAATTCCTTGAGGGTGAAGTGCTCAACCGATGCCTTCTTATGAGTGATATACCCGTATGGTGCGGAGTCAGGCTTGGCGGGGAACAACTGCTCACGTTGCCACACAGGAATAGTTAAATCTCGATCATTCATAAACAAAAAAGGAAGCGACCGAAGTAGCTTCCTTTATTTTAAAGATGTTACAATTAGAAAGGAGTGTTAGTTATTCCCTGGGGTAACGATATTGATTGCGTCTTTAACTGAGTTTTCTACCTCCTTGACAGATTCAGTAACTGTCTCTGCAGTAGATTCAGCAGCGTCTTTTACGCTAGAAGCTTCTTCTTTCACTTCTTCGATGATTGTAGTAGCTGCGCTTTGTACTTCAGCAGCTTCTTCCTTCACTTCTTCTACAACAGATTGAACTGCTGCTTCGACATCTGTGACAGCTTGCTCTGCTGTTTCCTCCGCTTCTACTGCGGTGAGTTGTTCTGCGAGTGAAGGTTCTGCGGTAGCTTCTTCCGCAGCGATTTCCTTTGTTACCTCTTCTTGTGTAACGATCGCATTAGCGGTATTCTTCTGATTGAAGAGTACTGTGAGAGTGAGGGTAGAAATGAAGAAGATCAATCCAAGCCAGACTGTAGCCTTTTGGAATACATTGGTAGCTTGAGCTCCAAGCATTTGGTCTGCTAGACCAGCGCCGAAGGTTGCACCCAGTCCTTCATTTTTGGGACGTTGGATGAGCACTACGAGTACAATAAGAATTGCTGTTACCGCTTGTACGAGAATGACAAGTGGAATGAGAATGTTGAGAATGCCTGCTAGGATAATCATCGGACTATGACTTTGATAATAATTTTGAATAATTGTAAAGAGATCTTTTAACAATTCTTAAGTGAATTGATTTATCGCCCCTACTAGGGATGTATGTCTTGAGTGTTTCGTCTATATGTAAGGAGTGTTCAAGAATAATAGGGGAGTGGAAAGCAAAAAGCCGAGGTGTAATTCCTCGGCTTTCGCTTATGTGATCTAAAGGTGATTAAGCAGCTTTGTTTTCAAGTGCAGCCTTTGCTTGTGCAACGATTGCTTTGAATGCAGCTTCATCATGTACTGCGAGGTCGGCAAGAACCTTACGGTCGATGTCGATGTTAGCAGCCTTGATACCTTCGATGAAACGAGAGTAGGTAAGACCTTCTGCTCTTACACCAGCGTTGATACGTTGGATCCAGAGGCGACGGAATTGTCCCTTACGTTTCTTACGGTCACGGTACTCGTACTGACGTGCTTTGAATACAGCATCTTTAGCGTAACGGTAGAGTTTTGAGCGGAATCCGCGGAAACCCTTCGCACGCAATAGTACGCGTTTTCTTCTTTTACGGCTAGCTGGGCCGTTTGTAGCTCTTGGCATGGTATTTTTTCTTTTTGAACGAACTGTTTTCTTGTGACTTCAGCCGCCTCGCTCGTTCAGGTAGTTTCTGGAATGAGATCCGAAACAGACGGACGTGAAGTCGTGGTTAGTTAAGCGAATAACTTAGTGTGAGAAAGGCATGTTCTTCTTCACCATCTTTTCCATTGATTTGTGAACAAGTGTTGCTTTTCCTAGATTACGTTTACGCTTACGGCTTTTCTTAGTGAGAATGTGACGCTTGCCTGGCTTGCGACGTACGATTTTACCCGTACCTGTCACTTTGTAGCGCTTGGCAACCGCTTTTCTCGTTTTTGCTTTTCCTGCTGTTCTAGCCATGGGAGGTGGAAACTAGCGACTTTATAAAAATGATCAAGAAAAAAGGTAAGAGAATATTAACTATTATTCAGAGTTGATTGCGATGGTGATGTTGTTGTGATACAGGTTGCTTATCGTCACGGGGGCACGTACATCTGTTGGGCTCTCATAAATAGGGGAGAACACGTTATGAATAGAGACTTAAATATCGGATTATCTATGGGTGAGCAGGCTAAAGAGCGCTCTAGTACGGCGAGGCCTCGTATTCTAGATTCGAGCAGTCCGATACTCTCGTTGAATACTGATAAGTCTTTCACGCCTAAGCCAAGCCAAGGAATTGAACAACTCAAGGAGGAGGCTCTGCATGTCGTAGGACGTCTAGAGACGATCCTGTTAGAGCACCGTCAAGCGGCTATGCATATGAAGGTCGACTTGGATAAGGAGGCCGTCATGGTAGTGATCTCAGCGTTGCGAGACCATGCTAAGGGCGGGCAGGGTGAGATACGCACATACTCAGACGATGAAATTCTGACTTATTGCTTACAACGTCTCTTTGACGAATTAGTCGAGGAGCCAAGTAATATACTCTACACGACTAAGACCGGAAAGAATAAGGTCCGGTACGATGCCATGGAAGCTCAGTTCTGGATCGAATGTCTCAATCTCCTAGAGGAGAGCAACCTAGTTTAACCCTTTCCCCTTTATATAATACTATGATTGGCTTTCGTTTTGATAATACCTACACGAGTTTACCTGCGCCTTTCTATGCGCACTGCAATCCCGAGGAGGTGTCAGCTCCAGAGGTTGTGATCCTGAATGAGGCTTTGGCTGGTAGTATGGGATTAGAGTTTGATGATGTTGGAGAGGTTCAGCTAGCCGCTTTGTTAGCGGGGAATGAGTTGCCCGAGGGGGCTACGCCATTCTCACAAGCTTATGCGGGGCATCAGTTTGGCCACTTTACGATGCTGGGGGATGGTCGTGCTCACATGATGGGGGAGCACCTGATGCCCGATGGGCAGCGTGTTGATATTCAGTATAAGGGTTCTGGCCGTACTCCCTACTCGAGGAGAGGTGATGGACGGGCGGCGTTGGGGCCCATGCTTCGTGAGTACATCATTTCAGAGTCTCTGGCGGCGATGGGAATCCCTACGTCGCGTAGCTTAGCGGTGGTGAGTACGGGAGAAATGGTCATGAGAGAGGAGGCGTTGGAGGGGGCGATTTTGACTCGCGTTGCTTCCTCGCACATCCGTGTGGGTACCTTTGAATACGCTTCAGACCCTGAGAACACCGTTCCGCTGCAATCATTACTAGATTACACGATAGACCGTCATTATCCGGAGTTATTGTCTGCGGAGAATAGAGCCTTGGCCTTACTAGAGCGTGTTGTGGAGCGTCAATGCTCACTCATCGTGCACTGGATGCGGGTGGGCTTCATTCATGGGGTTATGAATACAGATAACTTTACTCTCTCCGGGGAGTCGATCGACTTTGGTCCTTGTGCCTTTCTGGATACCTATAATCCAGCCCAGGTATTTAGTTCGATAGATCAGCAGGGGCGTTATGCCTTCGCTAATCAGCCAAATATTGCGCATTGGAATCTCGCACGCCTTGCAGAAGCACTCTTGCCACTGATTGATTCAGACCGAGAGGAGGCGATTCGGTTAGCTGAGCAGACGATTCATCAATTCCCATCGCTCTATCAGCAAGAGTGGGGCAATATGATGAGGGCTAAGTTAGGATTGGGCTCTATACGAGATGGAGATGAGCAACTGATTATTGATCTCTTGTCGTGGATGCATGAGAAGCATGCAGACTATACGAATACCTTTCAAGATCTCATGGAGCTGCCCGATCTGGCGACCTATCAGGACGAGGGGTTTAGGAATTGGTACGATCGATATCAACGTCGTCAAGATAGTGATGAACTATCGGAGTCAGAGTCAAGGGAATTGATGCGACGAAGTAACCCCGCCGTGATCCCGAGGAATCATCAGGTAGAGCGCGCGCTCCAGGCGGCACAAACTGGAGATCTCGCTCCTCTCCATCTTCTCTTAGAGGCATTGAAGAACCCTTATGATCTCCCTGAGGAGATGCGTGCCTTCCAAGCTACACCTCCTATGACCGAGCGTGTCTACCAGACTTATTGCGGTACATAGTCGTATGGGAGGCTCTGGACTCAGAGTCTTACTCAAACGGGGCGAGGTAATATGAAGTGGGGGCGCTTCGCGTGGAAGGTGGCTCCTCTCATTTTAGTGAATAGTGCAGTAGTAGAGAGTATATTGGCACGAATCATGCGTTAGCATTAGTCAACAAAAGCTAAATTTCTGAAAGTCATGAGAAACAGTCATCCTTTTTTCTTGTTTCTCTTGATTCTTTCATGAAGTGGTAGCATCTTCCGCAACAATTCAACAACAAGAGATAACATATATGGGTTTAAAAATCGTTCCTGATAGCGCCCCATTCTCTCCAGAACAAAGAGAATGGCTCAATAACTTCTTTGCAATGCACCTAGATGGGCAACCTGGTGGTGCTGCTGCCGCTGCTCCTGCAGTGAAGGTACCAATTACGATCGTTTACGGATCACAAACAGGTAATGCTGAGGGATGTTGTAAGAAGCTTGCGAAGGCAATGAAAGATTCCTTCGAAGCGGAAGTCCTTGATGCAGCGAACGTATCTGTAGCGGATCTACCATCTAAGAAGAACCTTCTTATCGTAACATCTACATACGGTGACGGGGAAGCTCCTGATAATGCGGGAGATCTCCACGGTGCACTCATGGCGGATGACGCTCCAAAGATGGAGGGTGTAAACTTCGCGGTATTCGGTCTTGGTGACACAGAGTACCCTGACTTCTGCCAGACAGGTAAGGACTTCGACAAGCGCCTCGGTGACCTCGGTGGTAACCGTATGATCGACCGTGTGGACGCAGATGTTGACTTCGAAGACCCATTCGACGAATGGAAGGCGAAGGTTCTCGAAGTTTTCGGTGGTGCGGCAGTCGCTACGGAGGAAGCTGGTGAAGCTGTTGAGGAAGACATCCCATTCGGTAAGAAGAATCCATTCCCATCAAGCGTACTTAACAACTACAACCTTAACAAAGAAGGTTCCGCTCGTGAGACTCACCACATCGAGTTCTCTCTCGAGGGATCAGGTCTTGAATACGAAGCTGGTGACGCTCTTGCAGTAGTTCCACGTAACCCTGAGAAGGTAGTTGACGAGATCATTACAGCACTCGGATTTAAGCCTACAGCAGAAGTACCAACTCCTGATAAGAAGACGGCTACTCTCCGTGACGCACTCATCAACAACTATGACATCCGTTCACTCAGCAAGAAGCTTATCACCGCATGGCAGGCTAAGAGTGGATCACCATTCCTCCGTTCACTCGTTGAGGCGGACGATAAGGCTGCATACGATGACTTTACATGGGGTCGTGAGCTTGTTGACCTCGTAGTCGATCACCCAGCTGACTTCTCAGATCCTGAAGAGTTCGTAGGAGTGCTCAAGAAGCTTCAACCAAGACTCTACTCAATCTCATCAAGCCCTAAAGCGCACCCAGGTGAGGTTCACCTCACAGTAGCGATCGTACGTTACAACTCACACGGTCGTGACCGTGGTGGTGTATGTTCTACCTACTTCTCAGACCGTATGGTTGGCGAGAACCCAGGAGTATTCGTTCACAGTAACAAGGCGTTCCGTCTTCCAGAAGACCTTACTAAGCCAGTGATCATGTGTGGTCCTGGTACAGGTATTGCACCGTTCCGTGCCTTCCTCGAAGAGCGTGAAGCAACGAAAGCTCCTGGTAAGAACTGGCTCTTCTTCGGTAACCCACACGCAGAGACAGACTTCCTCTATGAAGACCAACTCGCAGAGATGCAGAAGAGTGGTACACTTACTAAGCTGACAACAGCATTCTCACGTGACCAAAAAGAGAAGATCTATGTACAAGATCGCATGATCGAAGAAGGTGCTGAGATCTGGAAATGGTTCCAAGAAGGTGGATACTTCTTCATCTGTGGTGATGCATCACGTATGGCTAAAGATGTAGACCAAGCTCTTCATAAGATCGCTGAAGTCCACGGTGGAATGAGTGAAGCAGAAGCTGCTGACTACATCAAAGGACTGAAGAAAGAGAAGCGTTACGCACGTGACGTTTACTAATCCTCATCTGTTCCTGTAGTAACAGATTAATAAAAGAGGCCTGACTCCATCGAGTCAGGCCTCTTTTTTCTTCGCCTTTCATCGGAGGTTATTACACGCAGGAGGAAGGCTGTTGCCAAAACGAGTAAGATGGCTTGTATCTGAACTGCGATCACTCATAGGGTGATGATCATGAAATCACTGATTTTACTCATATGTAGTGTATCCTTAGTCTTTGCTGAGAATAGCGCGCAGGATTTACTGGACAAGTATGTGCAGGTAGTACGTGCGGGAGATGTGCAAGCGGCCTCTGAATTGATCTACGGCCATGAGGGCGATGTAGCATTTACCAAGTCAAGGTTGTCTCTATTGAGAATCAAGGAGACTGAGGGGTTTGAAATCGTCTCTACCAAACTGATTTCGCGTCCAGTCTGGTGGTCGGCTACTCGCGTCGTCAAGGGGACATTAATGGAGCCAAACATTGAGCCTGTAGGCATGATCGAGTTGGTCTATAAGACGTCATTGACAGAAGGGGAGCAGAAAAATCTGACCGCTTATGGGAAAGAGGGGAATGAGTACTATATCACAGGTATGAAGCGCACGGATCTCCACTGGGATGGCGAGAGTGATCAAAAGCTCTTCTATCAGATCACTCCCAAGCTCAATGGAATCGATATCCAAGACCCCTCCACATATAAGGTCATCGTATCGTATAATGCGAGTGGGGTGGATCTAAAGACGTTTGGGAGCTCTAAGAAAGTTCTAAGAGGTCAATACATTTCCCGCATCGAACTTGTGGAACCATTAGCTCAAGAAGGCATAGAGGTGGTTCTCTCTGCGCGCTCAGGGAAGGTGACTAGAGAGATAGCTCGCTCTCTCCCAGAGGTAGGGCAAACGGTGCTCTACCAAAAGAATTAGGCTCGCAGAGGAGGCGATTACGCAGCCTATGATGAGTCGCCCCCCGGATGGGGGGATCGAGAGTGGGCTACTTAATACGTTTCAGAGTCTCCTTCATTTCTGCCACTTTATCTGGAAATGTGAGGTAGAGGTTTTCCGTTTGGGCAAGGTCGCTGTCGACATTGTATAATTGAGCAGCTGGAGCATTGGGTTTAATTGCACCGTTTTCAATATCGCTGTTCTTACGTCCCATGAAACTGATCGCGGGAGGCCCTGAGAAGACATGCCCCTCAGAGGAGTCCCAACCTCCTCCTCCTTGATTAGGGATGTATACCCATTTGCCATGACGGAGCGATAGGTGTGTTCCTTTTGAAGGACAGAGGATCAGTGGACCTCTCACTTCTTCTGTAGGTGTACCAGTAAGAACCTCTAGAAGGTTCTCACTATCTGAGCTCTGCTCTTTAGTAAGAGTCTGACCTGTGATGGCTGCCATTGTGGCAAGGAGGTCGACATTTGCAATCAATTGATCAGAGACAGACCCAGCAGGAATGGCTTTAGGCCACTTAGCGATGAACGGGACACGGTGTCCACCTTCCCAGACTCCAAATTTATAGCCAAGTAATTCTCCATTTTGAGCATGTCCTGCTTTCCAGGCATCTTGCCCCCCTCGGTTAAACATGCCTCCATTATCACTGGTAAAGATGATGAGGGTGTTTTCGGTTAACCCGTTTACATCTAATGCGTTAACAATTTCTCCTACCATCCAGTCGAGTTCATGAATAGCATCTCCATAGAGACCAATGTCACTGGTTCCTTTGAAACGAGGGTGGGGGGTGAATGGGTGATGGATATTGGTAGTCGCTAGGTATAGGAAGAATGGTTCTTCTTTATGTTGATTGATCCACTCGACTGACTTCTCAGTAAACTTAGTAGCGACCTCTTCCTCGATAAATAGGCTACGTGCTTTTTTTGCTCCTTTGTAGAAGTTCGGGTACCTTCCTGAGGCTTCGGGAGGGAGAGTTGGCATGGGGAGGTCATCTGGTTCTCCAGGCTCTCTCATGAGTAAGGGATCTGCAGAGTCGAGACCAACGATGGTTTCATTCTCTACGTAGACATAGGGAGGGTTACTATTAACAATAGGCATCCCAAAGTAGTAGTCGAACCCGAGATCTTGAGGGCCAGGTCGCAGGGGCTGATTCCAATCAATGGAGTCCTTGAAGCCTTTTCCTGCCTTGTCCCCAAAGCCAAGGTGCCACTTTCCAATACACGCGGTTGCATACCCTTGATCTTGGAAGACGTCAGCGATAGTCGTCTTATTCGTGTCAATTTGGAGAGGTAGCCACCATGCACATGGTCCCCATAGGCCTCGGCCTCCTTTCGCCTTATATGGGTATTCTCCCGTTAGTAAGGCATATCTAGATGGGGAGCAAACCGAAGATGCGGAGTGACCGTCAGTGAAGCGTCGGCCAGTTTCCGCTAATTGATCAATATTTGGGGTCCTGACTTTAGTTGCTCCATAGCAACCAACATCGCCATAGCCTAAGTCATCAGCGTAGATGATTACCACGTTCGGGCGGTCATTGGCCCAGCCTAATATGCTGAGCGCTAGCATTAATATTACGTATTTCATAAATCTTGCGGTGGGTTAAGGTTGTTGTTGTTCAGGGATGAAAATGTAATCGGTGACTTCATCTGGGTCGTACACGGACATATGTATATCCATCCCTACTGGCGCTTCTAGCGTGCTTATTGTGCCGGAATCATTCATGTAGGTGCTATTGACAAAGCCGACTCCTCCAGCATTAGAGCCACTAAATCCATCAAGTATTAGCTCCTCTTCTCGTATGATCTCTTCTGCGCTCGCCTGTCCTTCAGCCCACAGGCTACATACTAGGGAGTCTCCATCTACCGCTTCACTATTGGCTGTGATTCTGAGAGAGTAAGTCGTCTCTGCAGCCAGAGTGGTAGCTCCTGTGTAATTCACGATACTCTCACCGACTCGGCCTGCAGAGATAGTGAGCTTACCATCAGTGAGTCCGACACTCGTACCTCGACCGTTACCTCCTACTTCGAACAGGATACAAGTTTGTGTAGCAGAGTCTCCTGCAGGCATGGTAAACTCGAGATCCATGACGAAGTCCTTTCTGTTAAACGGGGTAGTCCCGACTACTGTTCCTTGGCTAGCGGTTAGGATGGGCGCTAACGGAGAACTGGAAGAGTAGAGTTCATCTGTTTCAACGATACGGTAAAACTTCTTAGTCGCTCCGGATTGTGAGATGTGAAAGTTCAGAGCTTGCCCTCTGGTCGTGGCGTTTGATTCTACTCCTATCCAACGCCCCATGTTATCTGATTCTTCTAGGCTGTAATACTTTCCTTCCTGCGACATGCGCGAGATAGATACTTCATCTGCGATATGGTCATAGGTGAGAGTGGTGACGTCATTTCCTACGGGTCTGAGAGTTTCTTCATATACTACCCGAGCCAATCCTGTCTCTGCGTCGGTATCATCAATATCATGCCACCTGAAGGTGATTTGTGGAATGTTTTGAACCCTTTCCGTTTCGAATGACATGTAGCCACCTCGCTTCGCATAATAGGTATTGTATTCTTCTACATAGAGGCCCGCACGTCTATGTGCTGCATTGACGGCGCCGCATCCGTATTCACGTAATCCCGTGTCAGGGTGCTTAGACCCATATTGCCAGTGGCGGTCACCATTGACGACATAAGTATTAGGGATGGAGGCGAGAAAGCGCCTTAACTCATCACCTTCAGTAAAGAAGCCTGCGTCGGCATGATTGTCATTTTTATTTGCTCCGCTCGGTCCAACTATCGGGGTGGGGGATATGACGAGTTTAAAAGTGGCATCAGAGGCCGTGACCCCATCCTTGAGCCACTGCTTCTGGATAGCTCCTAATATCGTTTTATCTGGGCCGTCAGCGTCGTTATTATTACTCCGAAAGTCACGACACTCGATGAGCCAGATTTGGAGATCCTTGCCCCATCTGAAGGTGCGGTAAGGGAGGTCTACAGTAGGAGTCTGTTCCTTAAAGAGCGCGACGCCTTGTTCAAACGTAAATGTACCTAAGTTACCTGCTACGGTGTATGGATGACAGTCGTTCACATATGTATCATGGTCATCTTTGATATAGTAAGCAGGGACGACTTGACCGAAGTCACGCTGCCAGATCATGGAGAAGGTCTTGTTCCACATTAATCTAGCCATTTCTAGCGAGTCAGCGTACTTGTAAGTAGGATACCTCTTTGCGGCATCATAGTAGATGACGTCTCCTGTGTGAACAAAGAAGTCTGGTCGAGTTTGAGCGAATTCTTGATAAATCTTATGCCCATTTAGTTCATCGTCGACGGATTCAAATTCTTGGCATGTTACGACTACTCCAGTCACTGGGCGGACCATCTCTACCGAGGGTGCTGTTCTGAATGATCCTACTTTGGAGCTTAATATAGTGCTAGAGTCTGCCTTCCTTGACTCCACTTCGATGTGGTAGAGTGAATCAGGAGTTAAGCTGCCGATCACATATTTACGGATGTAATCAGCATCACTATCGGTATCAGTCCACCCTTGGGTATGAGTGATCTCACCATTGAGGGTTAATGTGACTCTTGTTTGTCCCTCAGACCCGGGTGCGGAATCATAGTTTTCGGCGTCTCTCGCATTATAGGGTAATGGATCCTCGTAAAGTGTGGTTCGAGTCCAAATCGATACCTCTGTATCAGAGAGTTCCCCAATTTTGAATCCAGTGGCCTGGTAGCCATGAGAGACGGCTATTGTAAGGAGTGCTGTCGTAAGAAATAACCAAGAATGTACCATCATATCAGATATTATATTGTTAACTATAAACCGTATGAATAGCGCGTCTGACACTTGTAGCTAATAAAAATCAAAAAGCACAATTTTATTATCGTATCGGACTTTATTTTGATTTTATTGTTGGTTGATTGATTGATTTTGTTATTTTGTGAGTATTGTTACATAGATATGATTGGTAAATTTCTCCGCTATTCCGCTCCATTATTCATGGCCCTATCTTCTGTTGTGCATGCACGAGACAGATCGCCTAATGTGATTGTTATTTTTGCTGATGACTTAGGTTATGGAGATCTTGGCTGTTATGGAGCGACCAAAGTGAAGACCCCACATATTGATCAATTAGCATCAGAGGGGAGACGCTTCACGGACGCTCATGCCGCCGCCTCGGTCTGTACTCCATCGCGCTATGCTCTGATTACAGGGCAATACCCAGCAAAAGGGGCGAACGGTAGAGGGCACTGGGGGGCAGTTCATCCTAATTCTCAACTGATTATTCCTACTGACACCTTTACGATCGCTGATAGCTTCAAGAGTAAGGGCTATGCGACAGGGTGTATTGGTAAATGGCACTTGGGCTTCAAGTCTGGTCGAAACGATTGGCAAGAACCCTTGAGCCCTGGTCCTAATGATCTTGGGTTTGATTACTACTTCGGTATGCCGGTTGTGAATAGTGCTCCTCCATATATCTACGTTGAGAATGAGTGTGTCTTTAAGGGATCTGCCAGTGACCCTTTGATTTATCTCGACCATAAAACTCCGCGTACCAAAGAGGACCCTATTCCGATCCGTATGCCTAAGTTACCTCACGAAGCAGGTCAAAGAACTGGTAATTGGTATGCTGGCGCCCAGAAAGCGCATGAGGCATTTGTAGAAGAAGAGGTTGCGCCCACGTTTACGGATAAGGCTATTGATTGGATCGATCAGCATAAGGAGAGTCCATTCTTTCTCTATCTCGCTACAACCCATATTCACCATCCATTCACACCCGCTCCGCAGTTCAAGGGTTCGAGTGACGCTGGACTCTATGGTGACTTCATTCAAGAACTAGACTGGATGGTCGGACAAATTACGGACGCTCTCGAGCAGCGCAATCTAACGGACAATACGATCATAGTCTTCACCAGTGATAATGGCGGGATGTTTAATACCGGGGGACAGAATGCTTATGCCGCAGGTCACATGCAAAACGGGAACCTCTTAGGATTCAAGTTCGGTATCTGGGAAGGCGGTCACCGTGTCCCGTTTATTGTTAAATGGCCTGGTCATGTGCCAGCTGACTCCGTATCTACTCAGCTGATTTCTAATGTAGACCTCCTCGCCACTTTTTCCGCAATCATTGGTCAGGATCTCACTCCGAGACAGCAAAAAGACAGTGTCAACATGTTGCCCGCCTTTACTGAGGATCATGACTCTCCGATTCGGGAATCGCTAGTGATCTCGCCAAACAAAAAGCAAAACCTCGCTATCAGGAAGGGCAAGTGGATTTACATTGCGGCTAAAGGCGGAGGAGGATGGAATTTTGAGAAAGGGCACCTCTTTTCTGGTCCTCCTGCGATTTCGTTTATTGGAAAGAAGAATAGCGAAATTGTCGATGGCAAGATCAGAGAGGACGCTGCTCCTGCCCAGCTCTACAACTTAGAGACTGATCTGGAGCAGACCACTAATCTCTATCATCAATACCCAGAAGTCGTGGCAGAGTTAAAGACGCTACTGGAAGCCAGCATCACTACTCCGTAAGAGTAGTTCGCTACTCTTTCTCTGCTGGAGGAGCGTCTAAGATAGTCTGGCCCCTCCATGCAGAGCCTCATCATAGAAGAAATAGGATGAAGACATTTTTTCACCTTTGCATACTCATCTCAGTGTTTAGCTTATCTCGAGGGGCTTCTGGTCTGCGGCAGGATGTCCTAGATGCTTATTCAGAGGTCGTGTATTCCTCGTATCGGGCGACGTGTCACGAGATGCAACTGCTCGATGAATCCATTAGAGAGTTTGTTGCGAGCCCGTCGGTTGAAGGGCTGACTGATTGTCGCCAACAATGGGTGAAGACAAGACAGTTTTATTCCCAGACAGAAGTATTTCGCTTCTATGATGGACCTATCGACGGTCCGTTTGGCCGAGAGGGTGCAATTAATGCTTGGCCCATTGATGAGGTATATCTCGATTATGTCGAGGGCAGTCCAGCTGCTGGCATCGTATGTAATTATCAGAAGCTCAATATCGCTAGAGAATTTCCGACGATCAATGCTGAGTCATTATCACAGTTAAACGTTGAAGGTGGGGAGCAGGACATCTGTGTAGGCTTTCATGCCTTAGAGTTCTTGCTCTGGGGCCAAGACTTATCTCCTAATGGTCCCGGTCAACGTCCTCTTTCTGATTTTACGACCGAGGAATTTGCTGAAAACAGATGCTGTGCAATAGTGGCGTGTTCTCACTTACTGAATGTTGATCTAAGAGCTCTCCTAGAGGCGTGGGCTCCTCATGGAGGCAACTATCGAGAGCGCTTTTGTCATGCTACACCGGAAGAGTCCATAGGTAAGATGATTACGGGTATGCAGATGATGGCAGGTTTTGAACTAGCGAGCGAGCGTCTCGCAGTACCCTATGATACTCAGTTTCCAGAAGATGAGCAATCATGCTTCTCTGATACCACTCATATCGATATTATCTATAATATTAAAGGGCTCCAAAACGTGTGGACAGGGCATTGTGGGCTGGACTCAGTTACTGGCCTGAATGCATTATTTCCCCCTCAAGAGCGGGAAGATTTAACAAAGCAAATAGAGCTTTGTGCGACACTTGCTCGTGCGATTCCTGCGCCCTTTGATCAGGCAATACTAGGGAATGATAATGATCCTGGTAGACTGGCGATATTGGCCTGTATGGATGCACTAGAGAGACTTAGTGCGATGCTAGCTGAACTTAAATTATGATAGCGCTTCGTTTATTAGCCACCTTACTGGCATCGACTAGTCCAGAAGAGGCCTACTCTGGAGGGGCGACGACGAGCTTTGTACAGAGTAGTAAGGCGTTTGCGCAACCTTTGACAGGTCTGACAGGAATGCCGCTAAGGCAGCACTCTATCGGTAACTCTTTCTTCAACAATAACTGGATTACCGCACCCGCGACCGCTTCAGGGAGGGATGGGTTAGGCCCGCTCTATAATGCAAGGTCATGTTCCGCATGTCATCCTAATGATGGCAAAGGGTTCTTAAAGAACAACTTCATAGAGAGACAGGGGACAGTAATTAAGCTACAACATTCCGAGTCGAACGACTTAATGGATGGAGATATGATCTATGGGGAACAGCTCTCCGACTTCGCAATACCGGAGGTGCAGGCCGAAGTGGATTACATGATCAGTAGGGAGTCGGTAGAGATAAGCCTCCCTCAGGGGGGGAGAAGTCACCTGAGCCGAACTAAAATTGAGATCGAAGATTTACATTATGGGGCGCTAGAGGCGGGCACTAAGCTCAGTCTGAGGCTCGCTCCTGCGGTCTTTGGCTTAGGACTCCTAGAAGCTATCCCTACAGGTGCCCTAGAAGAGCTTGCAGATCCTAATGACGACAATAATGATGGGATCTCAGGACGTTTGAATGTGGTCTGGGATATGGATAGGGAGCAATACTCGGTAGGCCGGTTCGGGTTAAAAGCATCTCAACCGAGCCTCAGGCAGCAAACCGCGGTCGCATTTGCCCGCGATATTGGCATTACGTCGCCACTAGTACCTGAGGAAAACTCTACTGATGCCCAAAGCGCTGTGTGGGGTGGGCTCGTACATGTAGACCCCCTTGATGCTACCGATAAGGTGCTAGACCGTGTGACAACATATCTCCAAACTTTGGCACCACCTGCACGTAGGAATGTAGAGTCTCCTGCGGTGATAGCTGGACAGGAGCTCTTTCACGCAATTGGTTGTGCTCAGTGTCACCAAGCCGCATTTACGACTCAAGCTAATGCAATAATTCCAGAGCTGTCGAATCAAGTCATTCATCCTTATACTGACTTACTACTCCATGATATGGGGCCTGGACTCGCAGATGAGTTCCATGAGTTTGCGGCTACAGGGAGGGAGTGGCGTACCGCTCCATTATGGGGAATCGGGCTTCAACTTATTGTGAGCGAACATAACCACTTTCTCCACGATGGGCGGGCTCGCAATATCAGAGAAGCGATTCTCTGGCACGGTGGGGAGGCGGAACGCAGTAAAAATAATTATACTCGTCTGACCCAAGATGAGGTTAGGGCGCTTCATCAGTTCCTATCTAGTCTCTGAAGGTCTTGAATAGTTCTTTTTGTGGGGGATAACATGTTCAGCGTACTTTTACGCTTGATGTAACCCTTTCCCCCCCCATTAGCTGTACCTCTCCTGAAGTAGATTGTTTTCTCAGGCTATATACAAAAACCCTAGTTTCTGCTATTTAAGGAGGCCCATGAGTTAGCATGAATTTTGCCACAGAAATGGGAGGGACTGTCTTTAGTTCACGATGAGTAGCCCCCAAAAAAAAGCGCCGTCCCTAACGAGAAAGGGAGGCGCTCTGCTTCATTATTGATGAAAGGGAGAATACTATCGCTTACGTCTAGCAATCAACATAAGACCACCTAAGCCAAGGAGGGATGCAGATGTAGGCTCCGGAATGTAAGTGAGTGTGAATGAGCTTCCGTTGTCTGTGTATTCAAAAGAGCCTGATGGCACACCACTGACGAATACACTGTTCACATCTGCTTGTACGGCAGCGAGGTCTGCAAATTGACCACCGTATGCAGCTGTGAAGCTTGAGTCTCTTTCGTTAAATGTGATACTCGTACCAATCCCAGAACCATATACCGTATCAACAAATGAACTTGCGTTTACCGTTCCTCCATTGATGACAATATTGGCGGAAATAGTAGAGTTAAAGCTGTCGACTCCATCTAACTCAAGAACCCCTTCGGAATTGACGACGATCGAGTGACCTAGAGAGTTGTGACGAAGTAGGGAGCTATAATTTTGAAGGGTGACGGTTACCGTATCTCCTTTGTCGTCCCCAACGGTAATGAAATCGATTGCCGCTGCCGCACTGAATGTTGGGGATTTGCCCCACGCGTTGGTGTAGTCGATGACAAAGTTTCCACCATTTCGGAAGTCAAATTTCATTTGTGAGTCAG
>WTJZ01000075.1 GCA_011524615.1 Akkermansiaceae bacterium
CAACCTGCTAATAAGACGCACCTGCGTCTGTCGTTAAGATAAATTGGTCTAGCTCCAGCCCAGCCTCGCGTCGTCGAATCTGGATCGTATATACGCCCGCAGTGTCGATTACGAGGGTCTCGGTCTCATTATTATCCCAGGTCCATTCGCTACTGATTCCGGTATTGACCTGTCCTACGAGTGTTCCGTTCGCCCCGAAGAAGAAGGAGTCATCGGAGCTGGTCAGAGCGCGAAAGCGAGGATGGATGTAATAGGTCCCGGGGGTAGTGAATTGGACTTGGTAGGACAACTCAGCAGCACTCTCCCATACTGCTACTGAGCCCGAGGTGGTTGTCTGATAGGATACCTCATCGTTCACGGTAGACCACGATGTCGAATCCCCATTATCTGCGCTCGCGTGGTATGCTTCTGCCTCGATGACGACGACTCCGCCCGACTCGACAAAGACATCTTCTGGGGGCAATGGAGGCTCAACGGGGCTCTCCTCATGATGATCACTATCCGCCACCTCGACGACATAAAAGGCACGCGTCCCATCCGTAATCACCTCTTGAGCCAACAGCTCCTCTCTGGAGATCTCCACGTGTTGTACCCCTGAGGATGTAGCCCGCTGAGAGGGAGAGAATAAGGTCCATTCTCCATCTCCATCCGTTACATAGACATTGAGGTATTCACCAGCATTCGCCTCGACAGCGAGGGACACCTCTGCACTAGAGACCTCGATATCAGTCTCACTCCCCCGTTCAATCGTCTCGGGGACAGTGTGCATGAGTTGTGAGAAGTCATGGCCTGTCAATTCAGAAGCCGTCTCAGGTAATAAGACAGGGGTAAACGGCGTGCTAGGCTCGAGATCAGACACGATCTCATATCCCCCCGCTAATGCTGAGAGATCATCCCCGATACTCACATTACTCGTATAGAACTCATTCCCCTGCACCATTGCAAAGGTCGCATCCGCCTCTACAGCGAGTAATGTCTCTCCATTCTCGTTATAGATCTTATTATGCACCAGGACGGTATTGATAGGGGGATCATCATACCCCTTGTTCTCCCCCATATTGAGGGAGAGGCTACAGTTCACAATCACATTTCCCTCTACAAGAGTGTTCTCTACCCCTTCGTACTGGTTATCTGTACGTCCGTATTCCCCATCCATGATACAGAGCGCGGAGCGGAGACCTGTGCCATTCACCTCCTTGATATAGTTATTACGGATAATATGCCCTGAGCCAATGACGCGAATCCCAGACTCTCTGGAGCTCCCCGTCCCGATGATGTAGTTCTCCTCGACAATACAATCCCGTCCATGACGTAAGGTGATCTGGCCATCACAATCCTCTAATAAGTTCCCTCGATATCGATTCCCTCTACTCTTATTCGAGATCACCTCCATCTCACTCGCATCGCCCGATATCGCTTGGTAGAAATAATTATAGCTGATGTCACACTGCATCTCGTAGGCCTGACGTGAGCTATCGGAGACTCGGATGGCTTCATAACCATTGTCTCCTAACTCAGTTCGGGGACCAAAGTAACAATACACCAAGCGATGCTCGCGCGTAGTCGTCACCTCATCCTCTTCTGTCGGCTTAATAAATACGGTCGCATTGAGACTAGTCTTCCCCTCAAAGCTGCATCGACTGACTTCGTGATGATACCCCTCGATAAACAGCCAGTTCGCATCGGTAACAGCACTGTTGTTACAATCTAAGAACTGACAATTATGAAGCGTGATATTCCGAGAATGTTCCTCAAACTTGATGATGCCTTCCTTCTGTAATGGCCCAGCCTGATCTGTAAAAGAGAGACCAGCCACGATGCCATACTGCCCATCTAAGATCAGACGGGTACTGCCTGTGAACTGTACAGTCCCTGCGGTACTGGCGTATACTTTCGCAGGATTGCTAGCCGTACCATTGAACTGTAAGACGACATCTACCGAGTCATAATCGCCAGCGAGAATCACAACCTCGTCTCCGGCTGACAGAGTAGGTAAGCTCAGAAAGTCAGCAGAAGACTGAATGAGATACTGATCTGCACTCAATGAAGATAACAAAAGAGCGCCTATCCCAATAAGATGCGTAATCAGCTTAATAATATACATCGGGGATGTTCCTACCTAGACTTCCCTCCATTGAAAAGCCTAAATACTCCGCCGCTATCACTACCGTACCCTCTAGGCTCCCTCCTATGAGCAAGCAGAGGATGGGGACGGAAATGAAAGATAAATGTCTAAGTGCAATACAGCGCTAGCCTAGAGCTTGATCGCGTCTACAGAGTCTCTAATCAGTTTAGGGCCATTGTAGACAAAGCCGGTGTATAGCTGAACGAGCTTTGCGCCGGCATTGATCTTATCTGCGGCATCTCGTCCAGACATGATTCCTCCTACTCCAATGATCGGTACGCGTTCCCCCAATAGAGAATGGAAGTGTGCGATCACATTCGTAGACTTCTGCGTCGCAGGAGCTCCAGATAAGCCCCCTGCTTGGAGTGCATGCTGGTGAGTATTCACGGAGCCTCGGTCAATGGTCGTATTCGTCGCGATGAGACATTCTAGACCCTCGTCTAGGAACACCTTAGAGAGAGCATCGATATGCTCTGGGTCTAGATCTGGTGCTACCTTGAGCGCGATTGGTACATGCTTACCGTGCTCCTTTGCGAGTTTAGATTGTTCCTCGCGGAGTGCTCCTAAGAGCTTCTTAGTCTCCTCCTCGTTCTGCAGGTCTCTGAGACCAGGAGTATTAGGAGAGGAAAGGTTAACCGTAATGTAGTCCGCATGAGCATAGCCCTCACGAAGACAGATCAGATAATCATCCGTAGCCTTTTCATTAGGAGTGACCTTATTCTTACCGATGTTCAGACCTACGATCCCTTTGTATGTTTTACTCTTCTGAATGTTTTCGACCCCAGCCTTGATCCCTGGGTTATTGAAGCCCATGCGGTTAATGAGAGCGCTGTGCTCTGGGAGTCTGAACATTCTAGGCTTAGGGTTACCGTCCTGTGGTTTCGGAGTCAGAGTTCCGACTTCGACAAAGCCGAATCCGAGACGACCAAAGGCATCAATGGTGTCACCATGCTTATCCATTCCAGCAGCTAATCCGACAGGGTTTGGGAACTCGAGTCCCATGCACGTTACGGGCTTCTCCAGAGGCTTAGGCGTAAAGGGCGCTAAGAGAGAAGCCTTTTCCATCATTCTAAGTTTTTCCAGTGTGAACTCGTGTGCTTGCTCGGGTTCCATGGAAAAGAGGTAGCGTTTCGCTAGAGGATAGATCATAGTAACGTGTTGTAGCGTGAAGGATGTACGTGGAGGACGCTCGTTCGTCAACCCTCGATCCAAAAATTACGTGCAAAAACGCTCGGTTGGTGAAAGTCCGCCTGATTACCACTTAATCTAATCATGCTGAGGTACTGGTATTCTGGGCTATTGATGATCGCTGTGACATTCCCCCGCCACTGAGAGCGAGGCCCCAGATAACGCTCTAGGCCATCCAGCCCGATACTGATGCGTAACTCCTCTGGATCGCTCTGCACATCAAGCAAGGAGAGATCAAACTGCGAGTCTAACTCTCTGACATCCGAGAACCCTTGTATCCACCACGCTCCATTAGGCGCTAGATTGACCTCGAGATACGCCCTCCCCGCAATGAAGTATTCAGCCACATCCCACCGCCATAACTCAGGGGTAAACTCTCCAGCAACAGCCTCTGGATGGCAACGACTACCGGAGGGGAATACGGCTCTAAACTCGAGTCGGTTCTGCTCTACGGAGAGTAAATACTGGACAGAGGTCTCACTCGGTTGCCCGTTCCACTGACGATCTAGGCTCTGCATCATACTAGAAGAGACTCGGTTGCTCCCACTTCACGGGTGCTGTCGGAATGGGTTCTGGGACTTCTAACCACTGGGTTGGCTCCGCTTGGCTTGAGATTTCGTACTCGATACCTGGAGGCATCTCTTGCATGAGCTGAATGATACACTCTGGGGTATTACAATCACTACTCAGATGCCCAAAGACGAGCTTATGCATACCATGACTACGTAAGTGCGTCACGAGCTGGATGGCTTGTTCATTAGACAGGTGACCATGACGTGAAGAGATCCGTTGCTTGATCGACCACGGTCTTTTGGTATCTAACTCCAGTAATCTGACATCATAATTAGACTCTAGGTATAACATCTCTACTCCCTCTAGTCTCTTCGCTAAACTCTCTGAGACATATCCTAGATCCGTCATGACCGCGAACTTTACATACTCATGGGTGAAGATATAGCCCACTGGGTCTGTAGCATCATGAGGAATACGAATCGCCTCGACGCTGAAGGACCCCACAGTAAAGACCTGACCTGGCTCAAAGACACTCCATTGGGCCTCGAGCTTGAGATGATTACAGAGATACTCATGGGTGAGAGCACTGACATAGACCGGGACTGGGTGCTTCTTTAGGAAGACCTTGAGCCCTCCGATGTGGTCCTTGTGCTCATGTGTAATGAAGATCCCCTTGATCCGCTCCGGAGCTACTCCGATCGAGTTTAATCTCTGTGTGATCTGCTTAGCAGAGAGTCCAGCATCCATCATCCAATACCCCAGCTTCTCTGAGCCGAAGACGACACAGTTTCCAGAACTACCGCTGCCAAGTACAGATAACTTCATATTAACTAAGAGGGACGAGAGTCTACGCCCGATCTGAGATGGGTCACGTCTTTTCTCTCAGAAATTCTAAGCACGAGGCTCCAGTCTCGCAGCGTTATACAGACAGCCGCGCCACCTAGCGACCTCTTCCGTAAAGGTAAAATTATTGAAAACTCTAGTTGCCCTCTCTCTATTCTGAGCGAGGTTCTATAGATATGGATAGCGAATCTCTCAGTACTCCTAATAAAGGAGCATTCATGCCCTACCCGGTCTCGACCTTGAGCCCCAAGATCGTGCCGAATGATCTTACGAACTTCAAGACCAGAGGCATCAGTAAGGTAGAGAGAGAACTCGAGCAAAAGCTCGTCGAGATGCGAGAGCAGTACATCAAGACTATCGATCAGTTCAATTGGAATAAGCTCATCTACGAGGCCGAGATCAACTTCGAGCCAGTCATAGGGCAAATCTACTACCTCTATGATATCAGGGGGAAGCACACGCTCTCCATGATCTCACCAGAGGACTGGATCTACCCTGCTCTAGGCCAGTTCCGTCTCAATGCTGATCAACAGTGGGAAATCATCGAACTCGCAGATAACATCGATAAGGAACGTATCTTCCAAGCGAACGCTTAACTTCATCAGGAGTTATCCCTTTTTGGCACCTGAAACTGGAGCATCATGCTCCTACCCTGCAAAAAAGGCTCACCCTGTCAGAGTGAGCCTTAATAGAAAGAGAGAGTATCCGAACTACTTATCCGTTGAGCGCCTCGAGCTCATCTTCGATCAGTTCCTCGAGTACTTGACGTGGCTTGATCACCTTAGCGTCTTCTCCGTTCACAAGGATCTCTGCTGGATATGGGCGCGTGTTGTAGTTAGACGCCATCACGAAGCCATAGGCTCCTGCACTCATGAGCGCGATAAAGTCACCTGGCTGTACATTTGGCAGTTCACGGTTCTGACAGAAGAAGTCGCCTGATTCACAGACTGGTCCTACGATATCCATCAACACCTTTTCGTCGTACTGCTCTTTGACAGGAACGATCTCATGGTGTCCCTCATAGAGAGCTGGACGGATGAGGTCATTCATTGCTCCATCAACGATCTTAAAGGTCTTTGCTGATCCCTTCTTCTCGTAGAGACACTTCGTAATCATCACACCAGCGTTACCAACCATGTATCGACCTGGTTCGAGGAGGATCTTGAGTCCACTCTCCTTGAGAGTCGGCACGATCTTCTCTGCATAGAGAGCTGGTGTCAGTGGACGATCTTCCTCTGACTGTTCCGTCCACCATGACTCAGGACCTGACGCGAGAGCGTCCTCATACACGATACCGATACCTCCACCGATAGAGAAGAATTCGATTCCGTATGCTTCCTTCAGCTTCACAGCGAGAGGAGTAACCTTCTCGACCGCTTCGACGAATGGCTTCACAGACGTAAGCTGTGACCCGATGTGCATTTGTAAGCCCTTGAGGTGTACGTTCTCTAGCGCTGACGCACGCTCATAGACGCCTTCGATGTACTCGAAGTCTACCCCGAACTTATTCTCTGACTTACCAGTAGAGATATACTTGTGCGTCTTAGCATCAACGTTTGGATTCACACGGACTGCAATTGGTGCCACTTTACCCATCGTCGCCGCGATGCGGTTGATCTCGATGAGCTCTTCCTCTGACTCCACGTTGAAGCAGTAGATCCCTTGCTCGATCGAGTAGCGAATCTCCTCTTCTGTCTTACCAACACCTGCGAAGGTACACTTACCTGGGTCTCCTCCAGCCTTGATCACACGGAAGAGTTCTCCTCCAGAAACGATATCAAAACCACTCCCTAATTCACGTAGGACATTGATCACAGAGAGGTTACTATTAGCCTTCACTGCGTATGCGATCTCGTGGTCAAGTCCAGCGAGCGCCTGACTCATCGCAAGGTAATTCTGACGAATCGTCCCTGCAGAATAAACATAGAGAGGTGACCCGTGCTCCGTTGTGAGCGCTTGTAAGTCTACATCCTCACAATGAAGCGAACCGTTTTTGTAGCTAAATTCGTGCATGGCAGGAACGTAGACTCATCTAAGAAAACCGTGCAAGTGAAATCTATTGTATCATCATGCTCCTGAGACACATCTAGATACAGACAGCATTACAATCGGCTTTCCGCTTGGGACACCCATTCTGGCACGGTCTCCACTACGTCACCTGTGACACATTCATCAAAGCTATCGGAAATCATGGTGCTCTCGAGATTAAACTCGATCGCATAGGCGCCATGCCGCTTAGCAAAGCTTACAAAGTCGTTGGCTGGGTACACATTCCCAGACGTCCCGATACAGAGAAAGAGATCACAGCGCCTTAACTCAGCCTCGATCTGATCTAGTCCATATGGAATCTCGCCAAACCACACTATGTCAGGACGCATACGTCCCTGACAACGAGGACAACAGTCTGAGGACGTCAGATCCGTATCCCATAGAACGACTTCACCGCAGTCAAGACAACGAACCTTTCTCAACTCGCCGTGCATGTGGACCACCGAGGAGGCTCCTCCTCTCTCATGGAGATCGTCGACATTCTGCGTAACGACCGTCACATCTGCACTCTTCGCAAGCCGAGCGATCGCTCGGTGAGCAGCATTTGGCTGAACCTCGAACAATCCTGAGCGACGCGCATTATAAAAGTCATACACCATTGATGGATTCGCATCAAAGGCCTCAGGTGTCGCCACCTCCTCGACACGGTAGCCATTCCATAACCCGTCCGATCCTCTAAAGGTCTGAATCCCAGACGGAGCAGAGATGCCTGCCCCTGTAAGTACAAATATCCGTTTCATTAATCTTGCTTCTCGATTACATACTGACGCCCTCTCACTCTTACAGGAGGCACGGTTCGATACTGCTCGAACCATGTATACGCGGGGTAGAGCTCTTGCCAAAACTCATTCCATCTGCCAATCCCTGAGGGGGGCTCACTAAAACGATACGGAAAGCTATGAAAGTGAACCTGACGCTGTCCGGCCTCTAGTGCTGATGAGACTAGAAGGTAGATCTCCTCCACCCCAGGATCAGTCATGGCATAACATCCCGCCGACGCCGCCCCACCATGCACCATAATGTACGATCCCGTTCTACCATGCGCGCGATCATACTGATTCGGATAGCCGATATTGAAGGATAAGTGGTAGGAACTATACGGGTTCAGGCTCGATTTGTAGATTTGATAAAACCCTTCCGGCGCTTGATAGTCTCCCTCCCGTAACTTTGGTCCGAGCTTACCAGACATTGCCGCGATGGGATACACCTTGAGTAACTCGAACTGCTGAGCCTCCTGCCGCTGCATCCACACCTCCATCACGCGCTCTTTCTTAAAAACCCTCAAATACACCTCATCACCCACCTGCATCCCCTTCTCTTCTAGTGATTCACTGAGAGTCAGATTGGCGGCCTCTAGATCTGGAGAGACGCGATTCAGAACGGGATTCTTCTTGTAGATTAATGCCCCGAGCACTCCCGTCAAGAGGGTCAATAGAGTCACCAAACGTATATTCACTCTCTCAGGATACAAAATCCCCTCATTTTTGGAATCGAAAACATCACCATACTTATGCTACGCTCTGCACTAGACAACTCAATGAACAACTTCTCAGACCTGATTCTCCCTTACCTCCCATGGCTCGTCACATATGGACTCCTCCTCTGTGGCCTCGTCGCGGCCTTCGTCCCTGTGATTCCGAGTCACTTACTGATTCTCATTTCGGGAGGGGCACATTACTTTCTCTTTCGTGAGGAATCAGGCCTCGGGATCGTTTCATTCATCGTCTTAGTTCTCCTCCTAGTGGGTTCTCAGACATTTGAGACCATGAGCGGGTCTCTAGGATCCAAGTGGTTTGGCGGGACTAAGTGGGGTACGATCGGAGCCATGGCGGGTCTCATTGTTGGCATGTTTTTCCCACCCCTCGGGTTCGTCATCGGCCCATTAGTCGGTGCCCTCCTCCTTGAAGCCATCTTAGCGAAGAAGAACATCAAGGACGCCACCCAATCAGGACTCGGGTCTGCCGTCGGCACCTTAACCGGCCTCCTTGTCCGCATGATCGTCGCCTTCGTCATGGCAACCTACTTATTATTAGATATTTATCTACTGAAGTAGCAGCTCATCTTAGAAGGAAACCTTCACCCCGTGCTTTAGTAATACCCGAGGCAAGATATCATCCAGATTCATCACATCCTCATCGTTGAGCTCGATCAGGGATAGCCCCTCGGTTTGATAAATTTGCTGCTTCTTAGCCTTTCGCGCTAGATACTTGGGATCATTCTCATATCCCCAATACTCAATATAAACACGCCCAGCAGGTACATAAAAGTCAGAATACACATCCTCACTGATTGGCAACTTACGCTCGTACGCATGCACCAGCTCTGCCATATATAACCAATTATCAATCAACATCTCCGCCTTTGAGCGCACCATGTGCCCATCTGTAGCTCGGAATTTAGCAGGAAACTTCTCTCTAAACGATTCAGCACACTGCTCCACAGGCTTAGGCTCTGCGTGCTTTTCCCCTTTGAGATCTGCTATTGTCGCCTGTAAGCTTTTAGAGGTGAGTATCTGTTCTGGCCACTTTACATAAGGAACACCACTTTTAGAGTTCTCGCTTTGGATACCTCCCTGCTTTTTACCCTGATTCGTCACTTCCCACCCTTTGAGCCCTTTGACGATCCAACCCAACTCTGATAGGATAGCGTTAATACGACGGTTCGAGAACCCATAATGTTCTCCAACATTTGTTGCGCTTAGATATTTACTACCGTTCATTTCCCCCTGACCATCAGGAATATCGATTTTCTCAGGCCATACTATATAACGACCGTACTGGGCACTTTCCTTATATTCACCCCCGAGCGCACGCCCTTGATCCGTTAAGCTCCATCCTTTTTGCTCCCTCGTAATCCATCCCGCCATCTCTAGGCCTTTAAATAATTCCGCCCCATTTCTTCCTCTCTTCTTCGCCAATCCAGATGTAGAAATTTTAACCATTAATCCAATATGATCAATTAGGATAAAAAATAAAGGATTTAAAACAACTATTAACACCTAAAGATTACAAAACACGGCTAAACGCTATCCTTCATAATAGTTCCCCACCTTCTTAACCATTTCTACACTTCATCGTTATTCTGAGATATTTATCTTTTAAAATAATAAGAGAACGCGTTAGACTACACATCTGCGTCTTCCGGGTGGTCGCGGTAGAGCCTAGCTCTGTCGAGGAAAGTCCGGACTTCGGAGGGCAACATGCCATGTGAAAGCATGGGACGCTAGGCCCCAAGGCCTAGTGGACGGAAAGTGCCACAGAGAATATACCGCCATACTTCGGTGTGGTAAGGGTGAAAAGGTGAGGTAAGAGCTCACCGCTCCTGAGGTAACAAGGGAGGCACGGTAAACCCCATGTGAAGCAAGACACAACAGGAGAAGAGTCGCCCGCTCG
>WTJZ01000053.1 GCA_011524615.1 Akkermansiaceae bacterium
GTTATCGGTCTTTGTAATACTGGGTGCTTGTGTGGGGTCGTTTCTAAATGTGGCGATCTATCGGGTGCCGAGAGGGCTTAGTGTTAATGAACCAAAGCGTTCATTCTGTCCTGCATGTAAGTATCAGATCCCATGGTATCGTAATATTCCGATTTTGACTTGGATCCTTCAAGGCGGGCGATGTGCCAACTGTGGAAGTAAAATTGCATTCCATTATGTCTTAGTGGAGATTTTAACGGCTGTTCTCTTTGGCCTTGTCTGGTACTTCTACCCTAATGGGGCTGCCGGATTGGGTGTACTCTTTGTCGCCTTATTGGTGGGGATTTCCTTCATCGATGGTGAGCATTATGTGATCCCGGTGAATTGGTGTTACTGGGGCGCAGGGCTCGCGGTGGTACTGAGTTCGGTGGCTCCTCAGATGATCGACATCCCACAGATGGCGATGTTCTTTCCTCGCTTAGAGGGATGGATGAGGGGGAGTGCTCTTTCATTCATGGGAGCAGTTGGAGGATACTTGATCTTAGTCGCGGTAGTCCGCTTTGGTAAGCTGGCTTTTGGGAAGCGAAAGGTGCTCTTAGAGACGCATGAGAAGTGGTTCTTAAGAGAGCCCCAGACGGAGGATGAACAGCTGGAGTTCGTACTAGGAGAGGACTCCATAGGTTGGGGGGAGATGTTCTACCGTCCTACAGATCGGTTAGAGATAGAGGGGAAGGACTTTATCGTAGACGGAAAGAAGGTGAAGGGGAGATCAATGTCTATCTCCGAGTCGAAGGTGACGATAGGTGAGCAGAGCTACGCTATTGAGGAGATTAAGTCTCTGGAGGGGAAGGCTAAGCAAGTCATCATTCCTCGCGAGGCTATGGGGGGCGGCGATCCTCCTTTGTTAGGGATGATCGGGGCGTTCTTAGGATTGCCAGCTGTGATCTTCACCCTCTTTACTTCTGCGATTTATGCATTGGTCGCGGCGGTTTTAGGGCGTGTAGGGTTAGGGAAGCCGTTGCCTTATGGGCCGTTTCTCGCTCTGGGAGCACTGACTTGGATGATGGGAGGTTACCGCCTCATGGAGCGTTATCTCATCCTACTTGGCTACTAGTATGGACCACCGTCATACGATTCACCAAGATATCGCTAGAGCTCAAGATCTCTATGCCCTAGAGAATGATTTGCGTACCTTATTGGCTGGTAAGTTAGAGGGGAAGGATCACATCCAGACACTGAATCTGGCCTGTGGACGCGCTGATGAAACTGGGGTGTTGGCTCAGATCGTAGGAGAGAAGGCGAACTCGGCCCATATACAGGGGCTGGATCTGAGAGAGGCGGAAATTCAAGGCGCACAGAAACTATGGACTGGAGCGATGCCTACGATCAACAGTTCGGTGGAATGTGACTTCCGAGTCGGGAAGGGTGACCAACTGGATGCTAATAAGGAGTTCGAGGATCCTGATCTGCTCTTTATTAGGCATCAGAACTATTGGTTCGACCCTAAGGCGTGGGTGAAGCTCTATGATCAAGCGCTGAAAAAGCTTAAGGATGACGGAGTGATGGTGATTACTTCATACTTTGACCAGGAGCATGAAATGGCGCGTAGAGTACTTGCTAGTCTGGGCGCGGTAGAGGTGGAGCATCGCTTTAATCCTAGAGCGAGAGTGGTAAAGGACTCGCCAAAAGTCGAAAAAACGGTCGATCGACACATCTCTGTTTTTAAGAAACTGTAGGGCACAAAAAAACGCTCTATTAAATCATAGAGCGTTGGGAATAATGGAGAACTGGAAGTAGTCTTCCAGCTCATAGTGATCTTAGAAGTGGATCGCGTGTCCGTCAGCGTCAAGAGTTGCCTCGTGGATCGCTTCTGCAAGTGTTGGGTGCGCGTGGATTGTACCGTGCAGATCTTCCTCGCAGAGCTCAGCTTCAAGCGCGAGTCCCATCTCAGCGATGAGCTCAGTAGCATTGTCACCGATGATGTGTGCACCGAGGAGTTCACCGTGCTTCTTACCGTAGAGGAGTTTAACGAATCCTTCTGTATCAGCAGCTGCCTGTGCCTTACCAATCGCTTGGAATGGGAACTTACCAACCTTGTACTCAACACCTTCAGCCTTGAGTGCACGCTCTGTCTTACCGACAGACGCTACTTGTGGGTGAGCGTAAGTACATCCTGGGAAGTTACCAACGCGGCGTGGAGTATGTCCTTCTACGAAGAGACCTTCGACACACTGCACACCTTCGAATGAACCTGTGTGTGCGAGCCATGGAGGACCTGAGATATCACCAACAGCATAGACATCCTTGATGCTTGTCTCGTAGTTATCATTGATCGCGATGAAGCCCTTGTCATCGAGAGCTGGTTGCTCACCACCAGGGAGAACCGGAGCAACTCCGATCGCAACGAGGCAGACGTCAGCAGTGAGAACCTTTGAGTTCCCCTTAGCGTCTTCTACTGTGATTTCTACTCCGTTGTCGTCAGCCTTGAATCCGGTAGACTTATGGCTCACGAGACAGTTGATGCCTTGCTTTTTGAATGACTTGGTGAGTTCCTTACCAACTTCATCGTCCTCGACAGGGAGGAGTTGGTCTTGCATCTCGATGATGGTAACCTTAGTGCCAAATGCGTTGTAGATGTATGCGAACTCAACTCCGATCGCACCTGCACCGATGATGATCATCTCCTTAGGTTGCTCAGGGAGGATCATCGCTTCTTTTGATGAGATGACCGTCTTACCATTGAATGGTAGTGGTGGAAGTTCACGAGACTTACAACCTGTAGCAATGATGGTCTTAGCCGTTTCGAGAACTTGCTTCTCACCATTATTGTCTACCTCAACCTTGTTGCTGCCGAGGATAGATCCGTAACCTTTGATGTAATCAACCTTGTTCTTCTTGAAGAGGAATTCGATTCCCTTTGCGAGGTTGCCTGAGACGTCACGTGAACGCTTGATCGTCTTACTCCAGTCGAATGAAAGATTGTCAAAGCTGATTCCGAATGTGTCTGCCTTCTTGGTAAGTGTTTGGTAAAGTTCTGCGTTCTTGAGGAGAGCCTTAGTTGGGATACATCCCCAGTTAAGACAGGTTCCACCTGCAGCTTCTTTTT
>WTJZ01000015.1 GCA_011524615.1 Akkermansiaceae bacterium
ATGCATTACGGTCAATCACTGGTACGGGGCACTTTCATGCTGAAGGTGAATTTGATTACCTACCTTTGGGACTGGAGGTGGCAGGGCTTGGCGAGCTAGGTTTCCCGCTCCATCCGATATTAGCGCAGGCTTTGATTCAGGTAGCTGAGATGGCTCCATATGGAAAGGGGCATGAGACGATTATTGATGAGGCTGTGAGAAAGTGTTGGCAGGTGGATGCAGGACAGCTTACTTTTAAAAATCCTCTGTGGGAGAGAGCGCTGGACAAGCTTGTGAAAAAGGTAGCGCGCGCAATGGGGATAGACGGAGAAATCTCAGTGAGCCTGTATAAATTACTGATCTACGAGGAGGGAGGACGCTTTTTACCTCATAAGGATACAGAGAAGGAGGAGGCTATGTTTGGTTCACTCATTATTGCGTTACCGTCCAGACATGAAGGGGGAGAACTGATGATTCGACATGCAGGGCAAAATGTATGTGTAGATTTTAGTAAAGAGAACCCAGAAGATAAGATGCGTTACGCGGCCTTTTATGCCGATTGTGAGCATGAAGTTGTACCTGTGACGTCCGGTTACCGAGTCTGCCTAGTGTACAACCTCTGTCAGCAGGGGTGCGACTTAAGTGAAATGAACCTCTCCGTACGTCAGCAGGCTGACCGTATAGCGCCCTATTTGAGAGAGTATGACCGAGATGGACTTTCGGCCATTTTGCTGGATCATCAATACACGGAAGCGAACTTCGGGGTACATGCATTAAAAAATCATGACCAAATCCGAGCACAAGCTCTCATTTATGCGGCGAATGAGGCAGGGTATGATGCTCATTTAGCACTCTTTGAGCATTACCAAAGCGGTTCTCTCCTAGAAGATTATTACGGGGATACTGACGATGAGCCGGAAGAGGAGACAATGGATGAACTATACGACGAGGGGTATTCGATCAGCCATTGGTTGAACAAAGACGGAACAGATCCTGGGTTCAGTAAATGGATTGTGAGTCAAAACTGTATCGTCACGGATAAGGATTTAGAAGCAGAAGAGCCAATCGAAAAAGAGGCGGAGGGTTATACTGGAAATGCTGGGTGTACGGTGGATTACTGGTACAGGCATGCTGCAGTGGTACTTTGGCCGAGGTCCCGACGAGCGAAAACTCTGGTCAAATATGACTTTGCAGGTACGTGCCGTTACCTAGCACGCTCTTCGGAGCAATGTACGGAGGCTGAATTTCGTGATCTTGCCAGAGAGATTATGGCACGCTTGTCTGATAAACTCAGTGAGTATGATAATTCACCTATCAGCGATGCGATTACTGCGATGGTGCATCATCGTTCGGATTTAATTCCAGAGTTACTCCAGAGTAATGGGGCGACTCTATTGTGCCTAGACTCTCCCGAATTATGGAGAGGATTGGTACTAGCTCAGCCCTCTTATCATTGGAGCGATTTCATCTTGGCTATTCAGGAAAAGGATGAAACCACATACCGTAGAGGTGCCTTCTTGCTCCTGAGTGCTATGATAGGAGCATGCCAACCCGAATCTGTCCTAACTGTATTTGTGACTGCTCTTTTGCAGAAGTACTCAAAGGTAGGCTTACCCGTATCCCAGGCAAGCTATAGTATGCGGGAGCGCACTCCGTTGGAGAACACAGAAGAATGCCTGATCATCCTAGAAGCCTCTGATAGCATTTCCTGCCCTCAGACACGTCAAGCCATCCTTAAGTTTCTAGAGCGCGATATGAGCTTAGTTCACGTGCGTGAGACCCTCTCTCTCGCCTTACTCAACCCTACTCTCATTCCAGAGTCCTATAGTGAGGCTTCGCTCACAGCGGACTTGGCAGAGCGTGTAATCGCAGTTTTGCAGACTGAAGTGAATCGTGAGATTTTACCCTATGCGGATTGGGCGCGGCCTTGTCCAACTATTCAGGTAAAACAGAGCAATTATTACAGATATGGCCTAGAGAAGGAGCAGGCTCTAGAGCTACAGGAGTTCATGGAAGCCCCAGATACACAGACTTACGACTTCCGGTACAACAAAGAGACTAGGCGAGCGCTCACCGATAAGATTAGCGAGCTTGATCTTGATTTGACCCATGAAACACTGACCTCAGGCCGTCCTTATACACTACGTTGCCATAAGACGAATAAGTCCTATGAGAAGGCACTAGTGACTCGTTCCTCAGACAGCCAAACTCTGCAGCAACTTCTAGAGAAGTATGGTAAACGGTAAGAGCTCAGGCGTAACCGATAGGTTAGGAGGGTGCCAACATGACTTAAAGGCTGGCTGATACGAGGTTCTCCTGATTTACGGGTCGGTTGGCTCTGCTGACATCTTGACTAACCTTATTGACTAGACTAGAGTATGGTCATGACCGTGAATATCTATGAGGCCAAGTCTAAGCTTTCTCAGTTGTTAGCGTATGCGCAGAGCGGGGAGGAGGTGATCATTGCGAAGGCGGGGAAGCCTATTGCCTATCTGAAGCCTGTGGAGGAAATGAAGAGGCGCGAGCCTGGCCGCTGGAGTGGGCAAATTTCCTTTGAGAACGATTGGGATGAGCCGGTGTTCTCTGCTAGTGATCTGGATGAAATGGAACAGAATCTTTGTGAGCCTCAGTAGGTGCTAAGACGATGAGATACCTGATAGATACACACATTTGTCTGTGGTGGTGGAATAATGATGTCGATCGCATCCCCAGTCATGTCTCGGACATTCTTCATCATACGGAGCATGAGGTTTTCTTTAGTGCAGTCTCGGCGTATGAGATTCAGCTGAAGAGTAAGATCGGCAAGCTCTCTTTACCTAGTAAATTAGAAGCGTCACTAGAAAAAGCGGCTATCTACGAAGGCTGGAAGGTCATGCCTGTATCTGTACAGGCGATGGAGTGTGCAGGTAAGCTGAGCCTTGATCATCGCGATCCCTTTGATCGGATGCTGGCGGCTCAAGCGATCACGGAAGAAGTCCCCATTCTCTCTGCAGATACGAAGTTGGATGCCTTTGAGGTCGAGCGTATCTGGTGAGTGGGCTTAGCTCCCCCTACAGGGTTCAACACAAACCAATGAC
>WTJZ01000229.1 GCA_011524615.1 Akkermansiaceae bacterium
ATGTACGATAAGGATGGAAGGTATGAGAAGCAAGATCAACGCCCATTACAGTCGGGGTGGATGACAGGGTTTGATAATACCTTCCTCCTCCAGCAGGTGCAGGATGAGTTAACGGAGCTGGAAGAGGAGTTGAAGGTTCCGCTGCAGGAGGCGACTCGTCTATCGGACCAGTATAAGGGGTATGAAGAACGTCTCCAGGCATTGGCTCGTTTGGCGGAGTTTCAGTTCCGTGAGATCGATGTTACAGGCGTTCGTTCGCGCGTATTGGAGGCGGAGACACGTCTAGGGGAGCTAAAGGCTCCAGACTCGGAGTTAGCCCAGCTTAAGGAGCGCTTTGATGAGGCGCAGCGCCGACTCGATCATCTCAAGCGGGACCTCCGTCAGGGAGAGCGCCAGATGGGAGAGGTCGAGCGTACGATCAAGGTGCACCAGCGCGAGCTAGAGCAAGCGCAGATCCTTTGTACGCGTGAGCTCAGTGCTGAGGAGGCGGCCCAATATCAGTCTGTACTGCAGTGTCCTCTGGAGTTTACCCTCTCTGAGGTGAGCTCCCTACGTAATCAGGCGACCGAGCAAATTACGAAATCTCTCGATAGTCTCGCGACTAAGATCAGTACGAGCCAAGGAAACCTCAGAGCGTCCATGGAGAAGGCGCAGCGTCATGATACCGGGGCGCTCGCGGAAGTCGGAACCGATCTGACAGATTTATCGGTCTACTTAGACCGTCTGAGCTATCTGCAGAGAGAAGACCTCCCACAGCGCCAACAGCGGTTCATGGACTACCTGAACACCTCTTCTACTCAAGGGGTGACCCAGTTACTAGAGCAGATTAAGAGCGAAGTCAGTCGCATCAAAGAGCGGCTCACTCTCCTCAATGAAACATTACGCAAGGTGGAGTATAAGGCCGGGCGCTTCCTTCAGCTCGATGCCTCTGAGGTGGGCAGTGATACATTACGCTCTGTCACGCAGGCCGAGAAGAGGCACCGTCGCACTGTGCTGGATGATCAAGACGATGGCGAACGCCAATATCATGCCCTCAAGGCTCTGATCGAGATTATCAGGGAGGCCGCGGTGAACCCCAAGCGAAATGCCTCGCTAGCCCTCCTAGACCCCAGACACCGACTCGAGTTCTATGTCCGAGAGGTAGACCGTGAAACGGGCAATACCTCAGGTAAGATCCTGGGTTCTCAGACTGGTAGTGGAGGGGAGAAGGAGCAAATGGCGAGTTATATCCTCACCGCCTCACTCAGCTATGCACTCTCCCCCAAGGGAGCCTCGCAACCCAAATATGCGACCATCGTACTGGATGAGGCCTTCTCAAAGAGTTCTCACTCGGCGGCCTCTAAGATCATTACAGCCCTTAAAGAGTTCGGCCTTCACCCGCTCTTCGTGACCCCCAATAAGGAGATGTCACTGCTGAAGGCGAACACTGCTTCTGCCATCCTAGTACACCGCGCCACCCTGACCTCTCTCAAATGGGAAGAGCTCGACCAAATCCATAAACGTCGATCTTAACGTATCAGTCCACTCTCTCACCGACCTGCAGATAGATGAAATCCCCCACCCAGCTTCAGACTCAGTTGAGCAAGCAATGGCAGAGTGCCGCGCGTCGAGGAGAGCGGCTTGGTGAGGGGGGCTTTCCCTTTTCCCTGTCTATTGGTATCCCTAGTCCCTCAGTTGTGCAGAATGAGCCTCAGGTGATCCGTGATCATCTCGCAGCGTGGCGTACAGTCATGGCGGGGCAAGTCATTTGGCAAGCCAAGGCTTACCGAGCTCTAGGAGGAGAGGTCGAGCTCCCTACTCATTGGACGATATCGTCTGCTGAGGAATGGGCCAGCGGGTGTTGTAACGCTTCGGTTGCTCAAGAAATTCGTACGCTGGTAACCCTCCTAGCAGAGGCACCGCTTCATTACCATGATCTCCTGATTAGGCGGAAGTCACTATGGACTAAGTATAATCTAGGAACCTTACGAGATCTGATCGAGGTGTGTGAGCATCTGACACCAGGTTGTTGTCAGGGCGCTCCCTTGCGGGCATATCCTCTATCAGGGTTGGATACCAAGTTCATAGAGACTCACCGAGTAATCATTACGGCCTTATTGGAGGAGCGTTATCCTGGACGAGTGAAGTCTGCCGGTTTGGAGTCATTTTTGGGTGCGAGTGATGAGCAAGGGCATTGGATTCTGTTGGCGGATTTGGATGGTGGCCTCTTACCGCTTCCTCAGATGAGAGCACGTACGAGTGATCTGACCACGTGCTTTACGACGGCCCAGACTATTGTGATCGTAGAGAATGAGAAGTGTCTTCATCAATTACCATCATTGAGGCCTGATACCTTAGCGGTGCTAGGGGCAGGGCTAGATCTCCAATGGACGAGTGCAGAGTGGCTCCGTGATCGTACTCTGTACTACTGGGGAGATCTGGATACCTGGGGGCTCTCTATGCTGGCCACTGTACGTCAATATCAACCACATGTGATTCCACTGATGATGACGCGCCAGGTTCTTGATGAGCATCGCTCACATGCAGTGAGGGAGCCGGTTCCCCATGAGGCGGAGAGTCACGCAGGACTCTCCCCAGAGGAGCACGCGCTGTACACATATCTCCAGAGCCATCAGCTACGACTCGAACAAGAGTTCCTCTCGCCAAGATTTTGCGCACCATATTTTGCTCCAGAGGATCAATCGTAATGAGCGACTAAGCCGAACTCATAGAGCTTCTCTAGTAATTCTGGCGCCTTTTCACTGAGCACCTTTAATCTCCGTTTCTTGTACGGCCTCACCTTTGAGACCTCTAGGACTAAGGTCGCAAGAGAGGCGACTTGTTCATTGGTTGAGTCTGCTAATTCTCTTAAGCGAATGATATTTTTCTTCGAGATATGAGATTGGAACATGAAGCCTTCTATTTCACTGAGTTGGCTAATGGAGTCGATGGTCGACAAGGGGAGGAGAGCACACTCCTTACAAATACGCCTTTTCCGCCCCTTACCAGAGAAGGCTTCATTTCTCCTTGATGCTCCACAGATACGGCAATAAGTACCCATGTGATTA
>WTJZ01000069.1:0-8813 GCA_011524615.1 Akkermansiaceae bacterium
ACCTACTGATTACAAGTCAGTTGCTCTACCAACTGAGCTACAGCGGCGGGGGAGAGATGTTTAGCACAACTAATTCTCAGAGCGCAAGACAAAAGTGTAATATATTTTTTGTCATCGAAAAAGTGGAGGGGGCGATGAAGGAAAAAAAGTATGACCAGACTTGCCAAGCGAATAGGTTTGAGCGTATGTCATTGCTCCCAACACGGGATCAACTTTTATCATAACATGCGCATCGTTCAGAAATATGGAGGAACATCAGTAGGGTCATACGACCGTATCCGTAATGTCGCGAACCGAGTAAAGGCACTCTACGACGAGGGAAATGAAGTCGCTGTAGTAGTCTCAGCGATGAGTGGAATGACTAATAAGCTCCTCGGTATGGCCAAGGAGATGTCTGATAACCCATCTGAACGCGAAATGGATGTTCTCGTCTCTACTGGAGAACAACAATCGATCGCCCTGCTAACGATCGCTCTGCATGAGTTAGGGATCCCTGCGGTATCAGTAACAGGTAGGCAAGCAGGAGTGACGACCAAAGGGTCTAACACGCGTGCTCGCATACAGGATATCGATCCTACCTACATGAATAAGATCCTCTCAGAGGGCAAGGTCGTAGTGGCAGCTGGCTTCCAAGGGCTGAATGAAGAAGGTGAGATCCAGACGCTAGGACGTGGCGGGTCTGACCTCTCCGCGATCGCACTAGCACATGCGGTGGGTGCTGATCTCTGTCAAATTCTCACGGATGTGAATGGGGTCTACACCTCTGACCCACGAGTCGTGAAGAATGCGCAGAAGATGGATGAGATCTCATATGATGAGCTCCTCGAGCTTGCATCTGTCGGGACAAAGGTCATGCAGTCTCGTTCAGTAGAGTTTGCGAAAAAATTTGGCGTACCGTTCGAGGTGCGTTCCTCCCTCAATAATGAACCTGGAACTTTAGTAATCGAAGAAAAACCAAGTATGGAATCTGTAGTAATCCGAGGCGTCTCGATAGAGCGCAATCAAGCCCGAGTAACAGTGACTGGCATCCCAGATGAGCCAGGTTGGTCTGGAAAAATCCTCAAAGCTCTCGGAGAGTCTGAGGTGAACATCGATATGATCGTGTCGAACATCGCTAACGATGGCTTCGCTCGTCATTCCTTTACCATGAACAGTGATGACCTCGGTCGTGCACAAGCTGCGCTGAAGACAATCCTCGCAGATCTTGCTGGTGGCCAGATTGAGACGGAAGCAGGCATTGCTAAGCTCTCATGTGTAGGGATCGGAATGCGCTCGCACTCAGGTGTCGCGGCGACTATGTTTGATGCGTTAGGTGAAGCAGGAATCAATATCGGAATGATCTCTACCTCAGAGATTAAGATCTCTGTGACAGTGGAAGAGGCTGAGATCGAAAAGGCCGCTCAGGTCGTTCACGATGCCTTCGAGCTTGGTGCGTAGAGATACAGCACATAATCATTGCGTCAAAAGCGAGCTCTAAGGCTCGCTTTTTTTGTGTCAACGAGGCGGGCGGGATGACGGGGTGAAATCATGAATGGAATTTTATCGCCAAGAGGAAGAAAATGTGTAGGTTATCCGCCCTATGCCAACACAAGTCGGACTTATATCACTCGGATGCGCTAAAAACCTGATCGATTCGGAGATCATGGTAGGTCACCTACAGAATGAAGGGATGACACTCACTAAGGATGAGGACCGCGATCTAGCAGATGTTCTGATCATCAATACCTGTTCCTTTATTGATGTGGCTAAGGAAGAGTCGATCGAGACCATTGTAGAGGCTGTCAATGCACGTCATGAAGACCCGGCTCGTGAGAAGCAAAAGATCATCGTGGCGGGGTGTCTCTCGCAGCGCTTTAATGTCTCCAAGAATGAGGACGACCGCCTCCCTGGACTGTTACCAGAGGTGGATGCCTTCATCGGACTAGACCAAGTGAAGGAAGTAGCGCCGATCATTAGAAATGTGATCTCTCGTGCGGCGGGAGAGGAGTCTCTCGATACCGTGACGGCTAAGCCTCAATACATTCCTGATCACGACACCCCACGCTTCCGCCTGACGCCGTCACATACAGCGTATATCAAGATCGCAGAGGGGTGTAACCATACCTGTTCCTTCTGTATTATTCCTAAGATCCGAGGGAAGCACCGCTCTCGTACTCAGGAGTCTATCGTCCGTGAGGCTAAGGCACTCGTGGCATCTGGAGTGAAGGAGATTAACCTGATTTCTCAAGATACCACCTACTTCGGGATGGATAAGTGGACCGGTCTAGGGAAGACGGCTAAGCCTACTTCGGGTGTAGATTCTACCCGTGGGGAGTCGCTTGCATCCTTATTACGCGAGTTGAATGAGATCGAGGGCGAGTTCTGGATCCGATTACTCTACACCCACCCAGCGCACTGGTCTGACGAGCTCATCCAGACGATTGCGGAGTGTGATAAGGTCGCTAAGTATGTAGACATTCCTCTACAGCACATTTCTGACAACATGCTCACGGCGATGCGCCGTAAGACGAACGGAGACTACATCCGTGACCTGCTGCGCCGTATGCGTGCGGGTATTCCTAACCTAGCGATTCGTACGACCTTTATCGTTGGTTTCCCTGGTGAGACACAGGAGGACTTTGACGAACTCATGGAGTTCATCGAAGAGTTCCGATTCGAGCGAGCAGGGATCTTCACCTACTCTAAGGAGGAGGGAACACATGCTAATAAGCTAGATGGACACGTCCACCACATGACTAAGAAGAGTAGAGCGACTAAGGCGACTTCTCTCATTGATCAGGTCGCTAAGGCTGTGAACGAGGAGCAAGTTGGTAAGAAGTACCGTGTGCTCGTCGAGGAAGACGGTATTGCTCGCGGACAGTGGGATGCTCCTGATATTGATGGTCGCGTCTTCGTCCCTGATCATGCTAAGGTGGGTGAATTCTACGATGCAGAAATCATCGACTGGAGAGGCTACGATCTCGTCTCGAAATAGATAACATCTCTTCAAATCAGTAAAAAGGGTGGCATGATCTTAAGATCATGCCTAACCTATCTCTATTAATCAAATGGCTACCTTAAACCAACTCTTCACAGATACAGACCTCACTCTTGCCAGTGGAGGTCATCTCTCTGAGTATCAACTCTGCTATAATACGTATGGCGAATTGAATGAAGAGAAGAGTAATGCCATATTGGTTTTTCATGCCCTCTCAGGGAGTCATAACTTGACAGGCCAGGATGTAGAAGGTCCGGCAGATTGCCCTTTCTGGAATGAAGAGAGTCATGATGGATGGTGGGCTGAGTTAATAGGCGAGGGGAAGGCTGTTGATACGAGTAAGTACTTCGTGATCAGCTTTAACTACCTCGGAGGGTGCTACGGTAGTACCGGGCCTGCTTCTACTAATCCTGAGACAGGTCAGCCGTATGGAGGGAGCTTCCCTGCGATATCGATCGCGGATCAGGCTCTCGTCGGTAAGAATTTATTGACCGCTCTTGGTATTCAGACTCTCCATGCTGTGGTTGGGCCGTCTGTCGGGGGCTTATGTTCACTGAGCTTTGCCACGAACTACCCCGAGATGGCTCCTAGAGTGGGGATCTTTGCTAGTGGAATGCGTACCACAGTGCTGACTAGGCTCACTCTCTTTGAGCAAATTATAGCGATCGAAAATGATCCTAACTTTAAGGGAGGGGATTATTATGACGGAGAAACCCCTTGGCTAGGGCTAGCACTAGCGAGAATGATCTCTCATAAGACCTTTGTCCATATTGATACCTTCGAGCAACGAGCGAGACAGGACATCAAGCCACATGAGGACATCCTCTCTTGGTATAAGCTGCAGGACCCGTTCCAGAGCTACATGTTGCACCAGGGCAAGAAGTTCGTCCAACGCTTCGACCCGAATACATACTTACGGATTATCGATATGTGGTCTCGCTTTAATCTCTTCAAGGATGCGGAGGGGAATGAGATCCAGGGTGTCTTCGATCATCTCAAGGCGCATGATCAAAAGTTCCTCGTATACTCGATCGATTCAGATTATTGCTTCTATCCAGAGGAGCAGAGAGAGCTTGTTGAAGCTCTTGAGGCGTCAGATATTGATGTTACCTACCTCACGGTACACTCATCCAAGGGGCACGATTCCTTCCTTTTGGAGCCTAATCTTTACGCCCCTCAGTTGCGCCATTTACTAGAGCAGTAGACTTTTTCTATCAGTAAAAGTTACTTTTTGTATTTTTCGTGTCCAAAAAAAGGCGTAGAGCGCAAACTGTATTCTGACACTCATGTCAGAAATAGTGTGAAGCTAGTATAGGCTATATATGGTTCATTCCATCATATGGCGGAGCGGAGTACCAGTTTATGATGTGAGGTGTTTTCCATCACTCATCTACCTATGACTATCACCTTACCTATTCATGATAAGAGATATAATCATCGTGGCTTTGCGTTAATTGCTACGCTCTCTCTCATTGTATTACTCGCCTTCGTGGCGATTGCGCTTCTGACTACTAGTTCTACGACGTCGAGTACAACCGCGATTCAATCGTCTTCTAAAACAGCACAGGCGAACGCTAAGATGGCTCTCGCTCAAGCGCTGAATGCTCTGCAAGAGGAGGCCGGAAGTGATCTGAGAGCCACTGCCACAGCTGATATTCTGAGTATGGAGGCCACTACTGAACCTCAAGCGGGGAGAGCCAACTGGGTCGGCGTATGGGACACAGAGAATTATAATCCTACCACTTATGGGCAGAAGAATACTCGTTTTCGTAAGTGGTTAGTTTCGCATCAGGAGGCGTCCTTCGGCGCGGCGTCTTCGGTAAACTCAGATATTCTGACAGATTCATTTATGATCTTTGATGGGGGAATCAACTCTGGAGAAGGCACTGTAGATCAGGAAGATGTCGTGGTGGATAAGATCGAAATAAAGGAAGGCAATTCGGTCGTCGGGAAGTATGCATATTGGGTAGAGGATGAAGGAATGAAAGCGGATCTCTCATGGCATGAGCCGGCCTTTGCCGATAACGATCGGGCATTGTCTGCGAGATTAAGTGTGGGATTCGGGGCGAACCCTGAGAGTTTTGTGGGTGATGATTCACCATTTGGTTCAGAGGTCTCAGATAAGCTACTGATCAATCTCGAAAAGGTGAATTCCCCATATGACCTTGCGCTTGCTAATGATGTCACAGGGAGTACGAGACAATGGTTAAAAGATCATCGGCATAATCTCACTGTGGGGAGTTATGGAGTTCTCTCAGATATGAAGTTAGGTGGATTGAAGAGAGATCTGAGTATGGCGTTCGAAATGGACGGGCAGAATGGTAATCGAGATGTCTCGAGCTCTAGTCTTCTCTTTAATCAGCAAGTCGGAGAATTTGTCGGTGGGACGGATCGCTTGGCTTCTCCCCACATCATGAATGCCTTAACGGTTAAAGAGCGCTTTCTCTACCGAGATACTCAGGGTGCTAATAGCTGGTTCTCTGGAGATATCCACCAAGGATACACGAGCCCAGATTGGACATCAGTAAGAGGCCCCAACTGGTGGGCGCTGCGTGATTATGCAAATTTATATAAGAGCTTGTCGAAGCGAGGGGATGAATATTCACTGGCTGCCCGTCCTTATTTCCCAAATATTTCGAATTTAACGAGTTCTAGCTTGCGATTAACAGAGATTGGACGATCGGAACGGAGTACTCATAGTGGGAGTGGATACTTAGTATGGAACTCCGAACTCAATAAGACGAACCAGTATCAATATCGTCCTGCAGGAATGACATATGGCCCCTTTCACCTCGGAACATACTTCTATTACAGTGTGAGAGTGAGGTCAGGGCAATTGGAGTTTGTTTGTGATCCCGTCTTTTACATTTGGAACCCATACAACGTAAAGATTGATAGTTTAAATTATTTGATCAGTTGTGAGTTAGGGATTCCTGGTCAAATCAAATTTACGGTTACAGACTCCACGGGCGCTAATACACAGACCTATGGTCCTCAGGCGATTGCGGCATACTTCCGCGGCTCTTCATCGCTGTCTCTTCGTTTCCTCGCTCCGAATATCAGTTTAGATCCTGGTGAGGTTATTGCACTAAGCCCACCTAGTACGACAGACGCAGCTCTGAATTCGCTCCTAGCTCCGGGTTATAATGTCAACCCTTCATCAGGGCTCGTGATGTCGAGCTTCCCTGTGAATACGCAAGTACCTAGGACAGATAGAAATGGGGATATTGTGTATACTACTAATAAAGATGCAGACGGGAACTTGATCCCGCAAATGGTGGATACATCGGTCTGGCAGCCTGTCCCGATTAGTACAGGCGATACGATTACCGCTGAGTTCGGCTTTGGGTTCTCGGGTTTACGTGGGTCTAATAGTCATGATAGGGCTTATCGTCTGGCAACTTATTCATCGAATGCCTCTGATGTCACTGGGGTGACAAATGTTAACTCGTGGGGAGATGAGTTACAGATGGTTTCGTTTTGGAAACGTGGAACGGGTAGTGATGACTATCAAGAGTCATCGATCGAGCTTATTGCTGATGGAGAAGCTGCGGGGAATACCAGTAGCCACCTGAGTGCTAAGCATTGGTTCGGAGCGCTGGCCTACGTGGCAAGTACTGCAGACGATGAACGAGGAGATCTCGAAGTGATGTCTCACTTTAACCCCACCCCTATTGGTAATACGGAAGGTGCATTCTATACAAATGCTGACCCCAACTTTCAGTTCAAAATGTTCTCACTTACCGGAGAGGGGGCGGTTGAAACATATAATGACCGTCTTAATATTGGTTTTTCTGAGAGTGCCACCAATGCATTATGGGGAAGTAGTACCAGTACGGGAAATGAGTATGTACCGTTTAGATCGATCCCCAGTCAGCCGTTGCTCTCCATAGCGCAACTCAGTGAGGCGACTCTAACGACGCGTACTTTTGATCCTGCAGCAGCTGTGGGGAACTCGTTTGCAAACCTGTTCGTGGAAAAGTCAGAGCTCTACAGTAGAGTGGATATGACAGGGAGTCCTAATGGCCTGACGAGTTCGGACCACTCGTGGTTACTCAATGATAGCCTCTTTGATCGTTATTATTTCTCTGGGCTCGCGCCTGATTATACGATCCAGGGGAGTGGATACAGTACCACTGAGACCTTACTCAATCCATTACAGGACTTCTATGGCTCCAACTATGAGTTAGCAGAGGCTAGCCCTGTGATGTTACCTTATATTCCTGTTGGTAAGACTCAGTTAGCAATCACCACTGAGTTAAATGACACTGTGAATGGAGAAGGGTATAAGAAGTTAGGTGCTTATGCCTTAACTAAGGGGCAGTTTAATGTGAACTCGACTTCAGTACTAGCATGGGAGTCGTTATTAAAGTCAAACCGTGATCTCGGAGTGAAGTATGCAGAAGGTGGAATGGATTCAGCCTCGGGAACACCTTTCCCTACTAGTACCTTTCCATCCAGTAACGGAGATACATTTTGGGCTGGGGTAGAGCGCTTGACAGATGCGGAGATTACCTCGTTAGCGACTCAGATTGTATCTGAGGTGAAGAGTAGGGGGCCTTTCCTGAGTTTATCTGACTTTATTAACAGACGATTAAGTAATGATGCATTCGGCAGCGCGGGCGCGGTACAGGCCGCGATTGACGCCTCAGGTATCAACTCCGATGTACAAACTGGTGGAGGTGGAGTCTCGGCGGACTATGGTACCGGGGCTCTGTCGGATTACTTTGCCAGTACCGTAACGAGTAATGGGCGCTCGACAACAACGGGGATTGCCCAGGACATTACCCAAGCGAAATTATTAACTCCGCTTGCTCCTCGTCTGAATGCGCGTTCTGACACATTTAGGATTCGAGCATATGGGGAGACAGTCAGCTCTAATGGTGACATTAAGGCACGAGCGATGTGTGAGGCTTGGGTACAGCGTGTGCCTGAATATTTTGATAGCGAATCTAATGAACCTTGGGAAGAGAACTATACGAACCCAATCACCCTTCAGAACAACGCAACGAGTGGTACACTCTCGGCATTGAATGATAAGTTTGGCCGTAGGTTCAAGATCGTAGGGTTCAAGTGGTTAGATGAGAATGAATATTAAGAGATCACAGAGATGATGAGAGTAATACAAATGTTATTGATAGGCCTCTTCGTGAATTGCACGTATGGGCAGGCACGCAAGCAACTCACGGTGATCTTTCCTGAAAAGATCGAGCACCAAGAACTCTTCTACCGCGTGGGACGAGATGTGGATAAGCTTAGTGTACAATACAAGAGGCGTAGTGCTCCCATACAGGTAAGCAAACGCGCTCAGATCTTAGAGTTGATTGTGCCTCAGGATTCACTTACGGAGGGTGTGGACTATAAGGTGGTCGGGCGGACTATGCTTCTACCGGTGTCTCGCCAAATGCTAGTGGTTCTCCCTGGTCGTAAGGGAGGAGACTATGATTTAGAGGTAGCTACGTTGGACGATAGTATCGAGGGTTTCCCAAGGGGGAGTGTACGTTTCGCTAACTTCACTAAGTCAGATATGTACGTGAAGGTGGATGATAAGGTGAGTAAGCTGGCGAAGCGAAACTTCTCATTATTGAACCTGAAGAATCTGGCGAAAGGGGGATATGTTCCTATGACTTATGCTAACGCTCAGGGGGAGAAGGTACACTTTACCCGCTTGTATATGCATAGTGGCGTGCGAAAGATCGTTCTGATCTCGCCTAGTACTAGGAAGAAAGGAAGTCCCTTTAGCTTTACCTATCTTCAGGAAAATCTACCTCAATAATAGGAGAGGGGGCTCTAGGGGTGGCAGAAGAATTAATCACCAGCACCCTACCAAGTTTTG
>WTJZ01000069.1:8913-9989 GCA_011524615.1 Akkermansiaceae bacterium
GAGGGGGCTCTAGGGGTGGCAGAAGAATTAATCACCAGCACCCTACCAAGTTTTGCTGTTTTGTGTACCCTTACAATTTGGGTGGTTGAGCTATAGCTTCTGCCGCTAGTCTTTAATGTATATTTTTTTTGGGGAGTAATCCCTAGGTGTTTATTGGTGGTATTTATGTGCTTTAGGAGTATTTGATTTTTTTGTATATAGGCCAAATTTCTGTTCATGAATCATTGAGCCATTCCTACAGACGTGGAGCTCTTCTTATATTTTTATTTGATTTTAAAAATAATAAATGGCTTTATTCTTATTTCTTCTTGTGTTATTGATTCTTTTTGATTACTTTGTTCCTGTTGTGGCCAGCGCGACACAACGCCTTTGAATAAGACTAAGACTATGAAATTAACTATATTACTAGGCCTGACAGCCATCGTGGGGATCACTCATGCGGCAAATGTTGATATCGGTGCAAATATCACTTCGTTTGATGCCGTGAATGATGTCCTTACTAATACTGGGGGACTCACTACATGGAGTGCAGGATGGAGTGCAGGAACAGACTTCTCGGGACAAGACTTTACTACCCTAGGAGTGACGACAATCGAGGTGACTGCCCCTACGACCAATGGTACCGCATCTGATAATTTTTCAGGAGCTAACTTTAATGGTTTGATTTTAGCTACTTCAAACTCAGCGGGGAATAACTACTTCTATAACGACAATTTTAGTGGAGCCACTTTCGTAGGGTCTACGATCAATCTGAATGGTAATGGGGCGTATGGTAACCAGCCATTTATTGGGGCAAACTTAACAGGAACCGATTTCTCAGGAGCAACATTTAATTACGATCCATATGGTAGCACCACATCTACGCAGGTTGTGAACATCTTTAGGGATGCGACGATGTCTGGAGCTGACTTTACAGGAGCTATTTTTAACTTCACTATCGAAGGCTCTGGAGTGAATGTTGTCAGTGGGTTTTGGGGGGATGGGGCAGTGGACCTGACGGATGCGACCTTTAACTTCACAGGAGATAGCGGGCATGTGGCAACAGTGACTGCAGCACTAGTTGATAACTTTGACGC
>WTJZ01000303.1 GCA_011524615.1 Akkermansiaceae bacterium
GATTCAGCCTATGGGTCCTCCTTTGAGAAGGCCTTCAACTGGATTCAATTTGATAATGATAATCTAACGGGTGACTTTATAGTCGCCTTTCGCTATCGTGCAAATGCTACGGATGCCGCTATTGATGGAGTGATGCCTGGATATACAGATTCGTTTACAAATTCTCTCGCTCAACCAATGGTGATTCAGAACCGAGTGACAACTCGTGACTATGCTACTAATTCAGGAACACAGTCTAATAGTCATGATGATGCACTTCCAATCGATTCGATTGAAGGGGATCTCTTCTTAGTCGAATTATCGCAGTTGGTTCATGATAATACGGGAGGAACGACGGTCTTAAATGTCTCTACAAATACCGCTACGGTTCAGTCGGTAGATGATGCAACAGGAAACTTGGCAACTGTAGCCGCGTTTAATAATTATCTAGAGCCTACTCTACTGGTTGAGGCTAAGTTCTATAAGTTGGAATCTAATTCGACTCGTTTTCTAGAGAACTTAACAGCTACTCAACTTGAGGCTAGCCAGTTGGTCTACACTACCAAATTTGGGATCATGCGCTAGAGCATACTTACTTATATCGAATTATGAAAAAAGGATTTACACTACTAGAGTTACTTGTCTCGATGACGGTGACACTTGTGATTATTGGTTTACTAGTCTTCGTCACGAACTCTGCCTTTACAACTCTGACAGAAGGGGAGAATACATCGAAGCGTTATCATGATGGAGTTGCTTCACTGGAACAGCTGGCGACAGACTTGGAAGCAATTGTCTTTAAGCCTGGGAATAACTTTGAGTGGCTGGCAGCAGATGTTGATACAACAGACGCTTCTGAGAATGCGCCAAACGGTATGGGGAGTTTTTCTTCGCGCTTAGCATTCTTCACAGTTGCCAAGGATCGTTACGATGGAGATGTTCTGAATAATGCAGGTGACGTTTCTTGTGTGGAGTATGGGGTGCGCTTCGGTGATCCGATTGATGTAGCAGGTGGAACGAACCCTACATTCGTTCTCTATCGACAGTTGATTGATCCGGATGATGCTTTCCAAGACCTGTTGAATCAAGCGGACCTTATCTCTGCCGTTGATGCAAATTATAGCACATTGACAAATGCGGAGAATGTTCTGGCGAGTAACATTAATCAGCTTAATATTTCCTTCTTAGTTGAGTACCAGAATACAACAACTAACCCTAGCACGACAGAATATGCGAGAATCCCGGTCTTTTCCTCCGGAGATCCGGCAGATGATCGATATCGAGGAGATCAGTTCTCGCTGACGGGCAACACGATTACCGCCAATAGTCTCCCCGCTGGTGTCAATGCGGCTGATATTGCTGATGGGGTGATCAAGTCGATTGATATTAATGCGCAAGTGCTCGATCCTAGTGTAGTGCCTTTACTCAAGTTGACGAACCCTCCAATAGAAAAGCTTCAGCAAGGGATTACGCGATTCTCTCGTACGATCTACGTTCCGCAGTTGAACTAAAAGTTGAGGAACACGCAAGATACTACTTGCAAGGGATCTGTTATCAGACAACTTCGGTACTATGAGTGAAGTGAGAAGTGTGGACTGGGATAATTGGCCGGCAGAAATGCCTGCCACCCTATTATTTGTGATTCAGGGGGATCAGATTCTCCTAATCGAGAAGCAACGGGGAATCGGTGCCGGCAAGGTTAACGGGCCGGGAGGTAAGATGGATCCAGGCGAGACTCCGCTGCAATGTGCGATCCGTGAGGTACAAGAAGAGTTACACATAACAGTTACCGACCCTAAGAAGATGGGGGAACTCTACTTTGACATGTCAACGATGCCTAATATCCATTGTCATGTCTTCATGGCGACTGAATTTACAGGAACGCCAACAGATACAGATGAAGCCATCCCGATGTGGAAGCATGTGGATGAGATTCCTTATGATCGTATGTGGGACGATGATCAGTTTTGGCTCCCTCAGATGATACAAGGACAGCAATTCATTGGCCGCTTCATCTTCGATGATGAAACGATCTTGTGGAAGGATGTAGTCTTTGATCCAGTAGAGGCTAGTGAGTGGAATAAGGAAGCACTCCCATCTCTATAGCTAAGAGTTATTCTTATCAACCGGACGTCTAGTATAATACAGTTGTGATGCTGGACTAATTAGATTTAACAGGCGATTCTCGCAGGAGAAAGCAGTTCGGTATCTCTAAGCGTAACATCCTAAAAGGGGGAAGGTGAAACCTCCTCACCTGAGTGATTATGACTTAAGGAAGTGGAAGTGTGAGGGCGAGAGGAAGAGATCTAAGACTTCGTCTCGGTTTTGCCAAGATACTGTTCCGCGCTTGCTAGAGGCAACGCTGTGGAGGAGTTTGTGAAGCTTCTCAGTGTAATTCTCTTGGCTGAAAGCGGAGAGGAGAGAGGAGTAGTCTTGATCAGATTCCTCGTTAAGAGCGATGCGTAACCATTCAGTAGCTTCCAATACGATGCCGTCACTGAGGACCTTAATATCTCTGAACCCTTCTAATCTCACCTTAGTAATGACTTGCACCTGTTGGTGCTCAGGAAGATTACTGAAGTCGATATAACCAAACTTGGTCATCTCTCGCCAAGCCTCTTGAAGGAATTCTTCTTTATACTCACGGTTATAGACCAGATAGGAGCTCTCGAGTGCATCGTTGAGCTCTGAGTAAAGTGAGGTGGTGTCTACGCAGTAGACAGGGATAAGGAGCTTTTGGTAGAGATTACCTAGTTGCTGACAGTGCGGTCTGAAATCGGCGGTAATCTCTGGTATGTCTCGACCGATGATCGGAATATTAACGGAGAGTGGCTCTAGGAAGGTGAGCCCGAAGCCCTCAGCGACGGAAGTGGTGATGCAGTGAGTCGCCGCTCGCATCCAGTCCTCATAGCTCTTACCTGTTTGGCCTGTAGCATCGACCTTATCGACACAGTTTAAGTGAACAGGAAGCTTGAGTTCATAGGCGAGAGAGTCCCAGATTTGGTAATAGGGAAGCCAGAGTTGATTCTCAGGAGCTAGAGTAAGGGCAAACTCCGTATCCTCAGGGGCAAGGGCTGCCCACAGTAAGAGCTCACCGACATTCTTACGACGGATGCCTCTTACTGGATAGATGACCCTCTTCTTCTCCGCAAACTTTCTTAGGTTATCGAGTTTAGGAGCTTGGATAGCATTGGGTAAGAGGTGTAGGGAGGTAGAAGGGATATCCGTCTTACGAAACGCTTGGTAATCCTTACTGTTGATGAAGGCGTAGTGGATATTAGGAGCGATTGGGTAGGTCTCTTCCTCTCCAAGAAGTTGGTAGTTATCACCTCTGCCATCTTCCGCAAAGTCGTGGCAATGGAGCACTAGATACTGTTGAGCCTCGGCGAGTCCTCTGACGAGGGAGGGAAACATGATGTTCTTGCCTAGGGTCGGGTTGTGAATCAGCCAGATGACTGCTTGCTGACCGAAGGCTTCTTGGGCTGCTGATAGGCAGTGATCTAGTAGCTCTTGGTAGGACTCGGGCGCTGCAGACTGACAGTAGTTTAAGGCGGAGATCGTGCGATGATTCAGCTTACCTTTGTATTCCTCTCCAGAGAGTACAAGGTATGGGGTATTGAGCGCTTGTAGCGCTGCTACTTGCTTCTCGATCACTCTCGTTACTCCTCCTGTCTTCAGGTGGTAGTGGACAATAATTACTGGTGTCTCCATAGCGCTTGTGTTGAATGTAAGGTCAATATTTGTCTTATTCAATGAATAAGATGAGATTTTGTCTTAGCCGAGAAGGCTCTGCATGACGAGGCTAGCCAGTTCTTCGGTCGCGTCATCGAGTGCTTGTACGGCTTGCTTGAGTTGGTGCCCGCTCTTGTTATCGATCGCTGCCTGGACTGCATCTCTTGCTTGATGGATCATGGTAGTGGTTTCGTCATCGAGTTGCGCCCCACAGAGGGTTAGCGCTTCCTCGAGCGAAGGGAGCAGTTCATCTGCTTTCATCTTCGCTTCGGTAAAGACTCTTCCGTCCATATCCTCGAGGGCATGATCCACACTGTCGTCGATCATCTTCTCTACCGCGGTATTTGTAATATCGACCGTGCTGCGCTGAATCGTGAGGGTCGTGTCGGTATTGGTAACAGTATCTCTCGCGAGAACAGAGAGGAGTCCGTCAGCGTCGAGAGAGAACTGAATGCCGACGCGAGCCTGCCCCTTTGGTGCAGGGGTGAAGGGGACTTCTAGTTCTCCGAGGAGCCAATTATCAGCAGCAAACTCTCGTTCCCCTTGGAGCACCTTGACTTTCATGGAGGTTTGACCATCAGCGGCGTTGGTGAAGAGCTCTCCCTTCTTACATGGGATGGTGGAATTACGAGGGATGATTACATTCATGAGCCCTCCAAGAGTCTCGATGCCGAGGCTGAGTGGAGTGACATCGAGTAGGGAAAGGGTTTGGACTGTTCCGGAGAGGAGGCCTGCTTGGATTCCTGCTCCGAGCGCGACAGCCTCGTCTGGGTTGAGGCAGAGGTCAGGAACTTGCCCAAAGATGGATTCTACATGCTGACGGATCATTGGCATTTTGGTACTGCCTCCGACCAAGATAACCTTATCTAGGTCCTCTTTACTGAGTCCTGAATCAATCAGGGCGCGTTCACAGCAGCGGCGTGAGCGATCGAGTAGCTTGAAGCAGGCGTTCTCATATTCCTGAGCGGTGACGCCCTCTACAATATCCTGCTGATCAAATGTTACCTTATGTTTACGAGCATCCGCTAGAGAACAGTCTAAGAGGTCTGAGAGAACGGAGTCGAAGTCGTCCCCTCCAAGGGCGGTATCTCCTGCGGTGGACAGTACTTCGAAGTTGCCAGCTCGCATCTCTAAAATAGAGATATCGAAGGTTCCTCCTCCTAAGTCATAGACGGCCACCTTGGTGTGTTCTGAGGCGCGTTCTAGTCCATATGCTAGAGCTGCAGCAGTTGGTTCAGCCAAGAGACGCTGTACTGATAGTCCTGCTCGTTCCGCTGCTTCTTTCGTTTGGCTGCGTTGTAGGTCATTAAAGTAGGCTGGAACGGTAATAACTGCTTCTGATTGAGGTGTTCCTAATCGGAATTCAGCTGTCGCTTTGAGTGTCTTGAGGATTTCTGCAGACGCCTCAATGGGAGAGAGCCAGGAGTCTCCAGCGCGTACTTGGATTTGGCCCTCTTCGATGCGAGCGGTTGCTCCTTCGTAGCTTGAGGGAATGTTAGATTGACCGATGAGGCTTTTGACACTCTGTGCGGATGAGGGCAGAGAGAGGGCTTGGTGTCCAACGTGGGTGTCGTTTTGAGTACAGTGGACTACGCTGGGAAGCAGTCGGCGGTTCTCTGGGTCAGCCAATACGATAGGGAATCCTGCTTCTATCACACTCACTGCTGAGTTCGTTGTACCTAAGTCAATACCGATCATGATAGAGAGTTAAGGTTGCTCTAGACAGAGAGCAAGTGTGTTTTGCTAAAGGATAGCAGAATAGTACGTCGAATGAATGTTAATGCCGGATCTGGATTCCTATTCAACGGGCTAGGGGCGAGGCAATTAGAGAAAAATTGAGATGTTTTTGGACCTAGGTGTCTAAAAAACGGGATTGGATGATTATATGTAGATAGATGCACTCGTGCTTCTATCAGAAATAGTGTAATTAGTATTATGAGCCACATCGCAAATGGGTGATGTGGCTCATATTTTTGGGAGAGGCTTCTACAATGGTGATTAGGAGCTCTATCTTAGTGAATTGTTACCGAGTGTTTTTGAGATTACTTTTGGAATGTAATCAGAGGTTGGTTCTGAAAGGTGTGTTGGCGGTATTTGTTGAGTTCTTTCTGAAGGTCAGCAGTGAGCGGGACCGTGAGGAATGGGTGTAGGATGGGATCTCCTAGCTTATCTGTAGGGTACTCATGCCCTTGTACTTGGATATCTAAGTAGCCTCCCATGCTTCCGCCAGGGATTTCAGCAATGATGAGTTTGATCTCATCGCCTTTCTTGAGGCGTAGGTATGGGCCGTATGCAGGTTGTCCTACGTTACCTTTTTTTCGGGCATTAGAGACCGTCTTTGGATCATATCTTCTGAGTTTACCGATATGTCGTGATACGTATAGCGCGACCTCTCCGTTGACGAGGACAACAATAGCATCGTCGAATACACCAGAGAATCTTACTGGTGTCATTGGGGCTTGCTCAATCTTACCAGAATAGACTGCAACGATTCCAGAGGGCTCGATATAAGATGAGCCAAAGGCGCTAGGTGCCTCCTCTGCGGCGATGCCTTTGATGTTTAGGTATTTCAGATTTACCATTTCATCCGCAATCCCGTAATCCTCTAGCGCCTTATTAGAGAAGCCCTTCTTAATCATGCGCCCAAACGCCTTATAAAATTCATCGAGGTTAGTCTTGCCGTTGCCTGAGGCTACATCAGTAGGGTTGCCGTCATAATCTCTCTTGAGGTCGAAGAGGTTACCCGTGAAACCAGTCTCATAATACATGGCTCCAAAGGGCATTTCTTGAGCTAAGCCCAAGATGGATGTGAAGATAAGTGTAATTAATGTGCGCTTAATTTGCATGATTCTGCGAATCTAGCAGAGTCGTACGCAGATATCTATTTCTATTAACGTTTATCGAACTTACAGAATGCGCCCCCCTTTATCGCCCCCAGCATGTCCCATTTTGATTCGGTAATCAGCATAAGCGATAAATTGTTGGTTATGCTCGATGGCGATGATGGTATTGTTGCCGATGAGAAGAGAACGTAATGCGTTAGCGAGGACTTCTACGTCTTGGAAGTGTAGGCCTCTTGTAGGCTCGTCGAGGAGGAAGAGGGTGCCTCTAGAAGAGACAGATTGGGCAATCTCAGAGGGCGCTTTGGAGAGCTCGGTGGCGATCTTTACGCGTTGGGCTTCACCTCCGGAAAGGGTGTGAGCAGGTTGGCCCAGGAGGAGGTAGCCGAGGCCGACCTTGACGAGGCATTCTAAGGGGTGAGCGAGCTTAGGGTTAGCGCCAAAGTGTTCGAGATTTTCCTCTATCGAGCTATTAAGTACATCTGCGATATTTTTGCCCTTGTACCGAATCTCAAGAGTCTCTCGATTATAGCGGGTTCCATCACATGCGTCGCACGTGACGTAGGCGTCACTCATGAACTGGAGAGGGATCTTGAGCTTTCCTGCTCCAAGACATTTTTCGCAGCGCCCACCTTTGACGTTAAAGCTGAAGCGCGAGGCTTGGTATCCTCGTTGTTTTGAGAGTGGGAGGTTCGAGAAGAGAGTTCTGATTTGGTCAAAGATGCCAGTATAAGTCGCAGCGCTTGATCGAGGGGAGCGTCCGATCGGTGATTGGTCAATGACCACCGCTTTGTTGAAGTGGTCGAGTCCTGAGATCTCGGCGTGAGGAGTAAAAGGGGCCGCTTTATTGAGCTTATGGAGCGCATATGAGCCGAGGGTCTTGGAGATCAGAGTTGATTTGCCGCACCCACTGGGGCCTTCGACCGTTGTCATGGCCCCTAGGGCGATCTTTACATCGATATTCTTCAGGGTATGCAGATGAGCATTAGCGATGGATAAGAATGGGGTCTGAGCTGTTCTAGGGGCTGGGTGTAGGATCTTTGGTTGGTAATGATCCGATAGTAAGCGCATCCAGCGGCCGGTCGGGGAGGAGGAATCCTCTAGGAGTTCTGATGGGGAGCCAGCGGCGATGACATTGCCACCGTGTCGGCCTGCTCCAGGGCCGAGATCGATGATCCAGTCTGCTGCTGCGATGAGGGTGGGATCATGCTCTACGATTACGATGGTGTTGCCTGCATCTCTGAGCTTATGCAGAGACTGAATCAGGAGCTCGGTGTCTGAGTGGTATAGACCACGGCTAGGTTCATCTAGGACGTAGAGCACCCCTGAGAGTCCAGCGCCTAGCTGAGATGCTAGCCGGAGGCGTTGGTGTTCGCCAGCGGAGAGTTCTGCGGCCCATTGATCGAGGTGTAGATAATGCAGCCCTACCTCAGAGAGGAATGAGAGGCGTCGTTGGATTTGGGTTTGGATCTCGACTACGACACTTTGGAGGTGAGATGGAATAACAAGCTGTGAGATGGAGGCGACACACTCTGTGACGCTCTGACTCAGAAGTTCATGTAGGGTGAGATGTGAAGAACCAATAGGGAGTTGAACTACGCTGTAGTCGGAGCGTAGACGGCTCCCTTGGCAAGTGGGGCAAGGGGTATTATCGATTCTGCCGAGGCCATTACACGTAGGGCACTGAGTAGACTGATTGCCGTAGGAGAAGCAATGGGCATCTAAGAGTGGGAGGTGGAACCCTGTTGCTGGATTATGATAACCGGTGGTGAAGGAGGCTTCTGACCATGACGTGTTACCGAGCTCTTGGATCAGGGCAGAGGCTCCTGATGGTGAGATCTGCAGAGCGATCTCTAGGGAGTCAGCGAGTCTGGATTCGACTCCATCACGCACCATCAACCGGTCGATCACCACAGAAATATTCTCTGAGGGAGGCCAAGAGTCTTCAATATTGTAGAGCTTAGCGTTGATCGCGACTCGCACAAATCCCTGCCTCCTGAGGTCATCCTTGAGGTAATCGATGTCGGTAAGGGTGGCAGAGGAGAGAGGGGCTAGGATGATGAGCTTGGTTCTCTCAGGTGAGTCCAAGAGGCGGGAGATGATTTCAGGACTCGTCAGGCGCTCTAATGGGGTATTGTTAACAGGATCATGAGGGATCCCAATAGTACCATATAAGAGTCGTAGATAGTCATAGACCTCTGACATCATGGCGACCGTGGTGCCACGGGGGGGGCGGACGTCATCTTGTTGGAGCGCAATCGTTGGATTAAGCCCATCGATGAAGTCAAAGGCGGGTTTCTCTAGCGTGCGTAGAGTTTTTTGCGCGTTAGTGCCGAGGCACTCTAGGTATCGGCGCTGACCTTCAGCATAGAGGGTATGGAAGGCAAGAGAGCTCTTGCCACATCCGCTGGGACCAGTAATAACTGTTAGCAGACCCTTAGGGATATCGAGATTAACATTATTGAGGTTGTGTTGTCTCGCTCCTCGGATTTGGATCTTCTGTTGCGTCATAATGTAGGATGTGATGAGCGCAGAGACTTATGCGACAAGAGGATGACTTTACATCCTACAGGCTGAGTCAATCGTCATTTACAAGAAGTGGGAGACGGTACTATTCCCACCCTAATGATTGTAGGTGAGAGAGGACACACTCTACTACTCCATTGAGGTCGTAGAGACCTGTATCAATATTGATTGCATCTTCAGCAGGCTTGAGAGGAGCAGTTTTACGAGAGCTGTCGAGCTTATCTCTTGCGGCTACGGAGTCAGAGATTCCTTCAGCCTCACGGCGTGCTTGACGAATCTTTTCGGACGCTTGGAAGAAGAATTTGTAAGGAGTGTCTGGGAAGATAACGGTTCCGATGTCACGTCCCTCCATGACTACGTCCGAGGACTTGAGGTAATCGCGTTGCTTTACAAGGAGGATGTCGCGAATTTCTGGGATCGATGCCACTCTAGAGACTGAGTTGTTCACTTGTTCCGTACGGAGTTCATCCGTGAGTATGACGCCATCGTATCCAACGGTAGAGAAGTAGCCTGACTCGTCTACTCCGCATTGGAGGTTGAGATTAGGGAGTGCGGCAATGATGCTGTCAGTATCATCGAGGTCGATGCCGAGTTGGAGGAGCTTCCATGCGACTGCGCGGTACATGGAGCCAGAGTTGACCATTACTAGGTTAAGTTTCTGGCAGAGAACCTTAGCGACGCTACTCTTTCCGGAGGCAGCGGGACCATCGATAGCAATTGCACGTGACATGCCTGTTTAATAGCGGGATTATTCACTCTTGCTCAATACAATTCTCAAGATAATGTGAGATGCATGAGGGGAATAGTGATGTTGCTATTGACCTGCTGGTGTACGGGGCCCACCTGAGAGGCTCGACCATGAGGTGAGGAGGTTGGTATTTGGAAGT
>WTJZ01000173.1 GCA_011524615.1 Akkermansiaceae bacterium
GTTGAAGTTCATCTGAATGCAATAAATTCTGAATAGAGTGGATTGAATCTCTTGATCATCAGGATTAAGTTGGTAAGCATTCTCAGCTACGATTAAGTCGTTATCAATCCGAGAGGCAAAGTCTTCACTATCCCAAAAGGCGCTATCATTATAGGTTAGAGCTTTGTTTAAGTTAGAACTCGCCTCCGACTGTAGCTCTTTTGACTCGGCTAAAGTCTGAGAGGTGTGAATCAAGTGATCTTGCAACAGGTTGTTCTCTGTATCTAATACTACTGGCTCATCTAATAGTACCTGTTGACTCCTGTGGACTTCTTCGCTTCCTTGATTCAAGATGACATATATGGCCGAGAGTAACGTCACAGACAAGCAAGCTATCATAGTGGCTTGTAAATGGCGCTTCAGGAAGAGGTGAATCTGGATTTCTGGACGCTGTATATCTAAGGAAGTGGGACGCCTTTCCTGAAAGCAAAGCACATCTTGTCGTAGCTCTAGAGCTGTTTGGTAACGCTCTTCAGGATCTTTGGCTAGCGCCTTTAGGGTGATTCGCTCTAGTGTTTTTGGTAGAGAGGATACCAGTTTTCGAGGAGGTATAACCTGCCCGTTCTTGGTATTCATTAGAATCTCATCTCTCTTGCCTTGTTGTGGGGGAGACCCTGTTAAAATGAAGTAGAGCAAGCAGCCGAGGGCGTAGATATCAGCACGCTGGTCAAGTATACTATCGAAGTGAACTTGTTCTGGAGAGAGGTATCCCAGTGAGCCCTTGACCATCCCGTACACCGTATGATCGCGTACCTCCAATAAGTGAGGTAACTCTGCCAACTCATCATCGAAATCATCTAAATGTTTCGCTAGCCCCCAATCGCACACCAGAATCTCATCAAGAGAGCCGCATTGTATATTATCAGGCTTAAGGTCGAGATGAATGATATTCTTAGAATGGCTATATGCGAGCGCGTCACAAATTTTGATAAACGCAAGCAAACGACGATTTAAGGAGCTTTCCTCACGTACAAAGTCCGTCAGCGTGTGATTATCCTTGAGGTCCATGGTAAAGAAGGGACGCCCGTTTTCGTTGGTATCAAGATCGTGAACTTTGATGATATGTGGATGGCTAAGCTCAGAAGTGATCCATGCCTCATATACCAGAATTTTATCATACTCGACAGCTACGTCTTCCCTAGTAATAGCAAGCGCTACCTCTCGCTTAAGGCGCTCATCATAGCATTTATATACCGTCTTCAGTGAACCTTCACCAACTAACTTTCGATCATAGTATCTGTCCTGTGAGGTTAACAGCTTTAGATATTGGTCACTATTTTCCTCTGTAGGCAAACGCCCGACCAGACTCATCAATCGGTTCAATTCTGAGATATCGAGTTTTTTAGGTACGTCATTATTCATTCTTTAAGGTGAGTTACTACCTCAGCGTTGGGTAGAATAAGATGAACAACAAAAAACGGAAAGCCAATTCTTTACGGAGAGCTTCCTACAAGTGTGGAGCTACTCTGAGCCGTTCACTGCGAAAAAGGGGCGTCATGGTATAGTGTTCAACGCTTTGTATCCTGTTGTATGAACTGTGTTAGCTTTAATTTGAGAGTAAGCCTTGTTTGAAACGCTCCTGCTGATCCAAACGCTGAGGGCGTTGCTCTCTAAAAATGCTCGTAGCAATTAAAGGTGCGGAGGGGGCAATGGTGTGTATAATTTGCACCTCTCTCTCAAATTCAGACTGAATAGGGTGCTCGGTAGAGAGAGGTGACCCTGCTCGAGTGGTTTTATATTATGCGGAGATCTCTTTGAATGCTGCGAAGGCGTCGAGGGCTTTTTGTCTGCCTTCCTTATGCCCGATGATAGGGGCTGGGTAATTCCTCCCGAGGATGATTCCTGCAGCTCTCAGTTCTAGATCAGGAGCGTCAAAGGGGCAGTGTAGGTATTTGTTCGGGAGATGCGCGAGTTCAGGGCACCACTTACGTACATAGTCGCCCGTGATGTCGAACTTTTGGCCCTGAGTGATAGGGTTAAAGACACGGAAGTATGGGGCTCCGTCTGCTCCTGAGCCTGCGATCCACTGCCAGCCCATCGTATTATTCCCTAGATCGGCATCTACGAGGGTATCCCAGAACCATTCTGCACCAGCCTGCCAGGGCTGGAGGAGGTGCTTGACGAGGAGGGAGCCTACGATCATACGCACTCGGTTATGCATCCATCCTGTGGTCCAGAGTTCGCGCATTCCGGCGTCAACGATGGGGTAGCCCGTTTCTCCTCGTTGCCACGCCCGGAGGAATTGATCATTTTCTTCCCAGGGGAAGAGTTGATACTTCTCATAGAGCGCCTGTGTAGGTGAGTGAGGGAAATGGTAGAGCAGGTGTTGGCCAAACTCACGCCAGAAGAGCTGTCTTGTAATGCCTGATTCTACGTCTGGATGGGAGAGGCTTCTGAGCTGGTGGAGTACTTCTCTCGGGCCAAGTTGGCCAAAGTGGAGGTAGGGGCTGAGCTTGGAGGTGCCCTCCAGATCTGGGCGGTCACGGTAATCACCATAGACGATGGCTCTGGCTTGGCTAAACTGTCCTAATCGGGCAAGTCCAGCGGAGCGGGAGACCTCCCATGATGAGTGCATGCCCGCATCCCAACCGATGGTAGGAAGTAAGGATAGGTCATCGAGCCTTCTCTGCAGTTGAGGGCTGGCCCATGAGATCGAGGTTTCATCTAGCGGTTCGGCGTAAGCAACTTCCTGTTGCGCAAGGGATTTCCAAAAGGGGGTGAAGACCTTGAAAGGGGAGCCTGATTTATTAAAGGTTTTGGTCGGGTCGAAGAGGGTATTCGAGTTGAAGCTTTTGACTTGATATCCTTGTGATTTGAGGGCGGCCTTGATCTGAGTATCTTCCTTGATCCGATGGGGCTCATAACATCGGTTCCAGAGTACGGCACGGACTTGGTGTTGTTGCAGTACTTCTTGGATCGCGTCTGCGGAGGTGTACTCTGGATTGCCAAGGAGGAGTTGCCCGCCGAGTTGCGTGATCTGCTCTTCTAGATCTTGGAGCGCATAGTGTAGCCACCACTTACTAGCGCCCCCACGCTGCCATTCATCACTGTGCTCATTATGATGGTAGTAGGGGAGAACCTTATATCCGTGTTCTACTGCCCAAGAGAGGGCTTGGTTGTCTTGTAATCGTAGGTCACTACGGAGCCATAAGAGTGCTACTTGCGTCATCCCCTACAGTAGCACAGATTACTAGCTATCAAGTAGAATTATAAAAAAACGCTGCCTGTTAAGAGAGGCAGCGTCAGGGTGGGTTTTTGACTCTAGGAGACTAGTTAGAGTAGCGGAGTCCTTTATCAAGTCGTCCTTCGATGTGGATGGTCTGCTCCTTTTTCTCTAGATCGATCAGGTGCTGTTCTTCTTCAGGGAGGAAGCTCGAGGCCATCCCAACGAGTGCAGGAGGACAGTCCGTCATAGTAATGGAGACGTCCTCGAAGGTCATGTCCTTCATGTTGATGCGTCCATCAGTATGGATTTGGCCAAAATTACTGTAGAAGAGGTTCTTGCTGAGATCGAGGCTGCGGTCTTCGGGAGCTAACTCAATGTTCAGCGCCTGAATCTCAGGGTGCTCAACGACCTCTTGCGGGATTCCCATCATGACGAGCATAGGGGCGATCGTCTCAGGGAGGCTCGCTGAGAGGTCTTTGATGGCGAGCTTTACGCTGATATCGTTGAGCATCTCCATCGGGTTTTCGAGGCTCGAAGCATTCATGATCGATTGGTAATCGATGTGTGATGCGATCTCGATCAGTCCGAGGTGATAGCTCCCCATGTTTTCCTCTGCATTCTCATGGGTATTGAAGGAGAGGTCTAAGTCACTGAGGCTGTATGAGTAATCACATACGATGCTCTCTAGTAACGAGCTCTCTTCTAACTGCTCGTCGAATGGCTGTGACAAGTCGAGATCTGAGAGGTCAGCATTAAGGGAAAGCTCGTACTTCATCCCACCTAGAGTATGAAGACCAAAGTTTGCATTGTCTCCGAGTTGGACCTCTTTGAAGGTAGGCAGCACCTCTCCAGAGGCGTCTAGGGAGCAGAAACCGATCTGAAGTTGTGAGAGGTCTTGTGCTACGATTGCCTCATCCGCATCGATCGTTACCGAAGCTGAGAATGATGAGACTTGGTACTTATTCCCTGACTCTGGTTGGTTAATCATGAGGAGGTGGACCGTAGGGTTATAGGTGATATCCAGAGCGAAGGCTTTCATGCTCGAGAACTCTTTCAGTTGCTTCTCAGTTACCAGCGGGAGGAAGGGGATGCTGAAATCTTCTCTCGATGTAGAGACGCCCTTCACAGCCATGTGGAAGTATTGATCATGTGCAAGAGCATCGAGGATGAAGGAGGTGAGTTCCGCCTCGGTGAGCTCTTCTTCCGGCAGAGCGGAGATGTCTCCATCGAAGTTAATAACAATCTCTTTGATAGAGGTCGTCGTCTCGATGTGATCGAGGTATTCTGGTGCGTCTTCGATATCGTTGATATTAACGATCGAGATGTCCTTGAGCGTTAGTTCGAACGTTTCGATGCGTTCTTCACCCTTCTGTTTGATGATACACTTATCAGCAGAGATGGTAGACTGCGCTGAGATTCCTTCTTCTGATTGTTCGTACGTAAAGCGGAGATCATTAATGGTAGCCTTCTGGCTAAAGATATCAGTGGAGACATCTTTGAACGTGAGATCACCGAATTCTTCTTCTCTGAGCTGTTGTTGTACTTCTTCTAATTGTGCCGTGATGTTTCCTGAAATATTGTTCTGCACGACGCAAATAGTCGTGATCGCGATCAAGAGAATCACTGCTGGTGCGATGATGATAGCAAGCTTTTTCATTTCCGCCGCTACCCTCAATATTCTTCCATAGAATGCAATGAATTTATTTTATTTTTTCATGTTTTTGTGGGTTGGTGCGATGAAATGTGTTTAAAATAGATTTTTTGTCGTTTTGTGTCTTTTTTGTGATTGGGATGTGTTGAATGAATGTGCTTCACGATCGCGAAAAAAGAAACTAGCCATATGTGCAAATCTGGCTACAGTTCACGTCATATGAGTTTTATCGCACAAAACATGGTAGAGACGGTGGGGAATACTCCACTGATTAAGCTTAACCAAATCTCACGTGACTGTCGTGCAGACATTTACGTAAAGGCAGAGTTCTTTAACCCACTCTTCAGCGTCAAGGACCGTATCGGTAAGGCGATGATCGAGAAGGCAGAGTGGGATGGTCTACTCAAGCCTGGTGGCACAATCATTGAACCAACATCAGGGAACACAGGGATTGCCCTCGCATTCATCGCGAGAGCGAAAGGGTACCGTTGTATCCTCACGATGCCTGAATCAATGTCGATCGAGCGTCGTGTGCTTCTCCGTTCTCTCGGTGCGGAAATCGTATTGACACCTGCGGCTAAAGGAATGGGTGGTGCGATTGCTAAGGCTAAGGCACTTCTCGAGGAGTATGGTGATCGTGGATTCGGCCCTAGCCAGTTCGATAACCCAGCTAACCCTGAAGTACACCGTAAGACGACAGCTGAAGAAATCTGGCGCGACACTAAGGGTGAGGTAGACGTCTTCGTCTCAGGTGTAGGTACAGGTGGTACGATCACAGGTGTCTCTGAGGTCATCAAGAGCCGTCGTTCACTCCACACCGTAGCGGTAGAGCCAACAAACAGCCCTGTAATCTCAGGTGGTAGCCCAGGGCCGCATAAGATCCAGGGGATCGGAGCGGGATTCATCCCAGGTAACCTTAATACAGAGATCATTGATGAGGTGGTAACGGTATCTAACGAGGAAGCATTCGAAACTGCGCGCCAGCTTGCGACCTTCGAAGGTCTTCCAGCTGGTATCTCAACAGGTGCAAACGTCTTTGCTGCCATGCAGATTGCTAAGCGTCCAGAGATGGTTGGTAAGAAGATCGTGACAATCGGTTGTTCATCAACAGAGCGTTACCTCTCCACTCCACTTGCTGAGAGTGTCCGTGAGGAAGTCGCGAACCTCCCAGTTCACGAGATCTAATCCTATTGCTCATAAGCATATAGATAAGGCGCGCATCATAGAGATGCGCGCCTTTTTGCTATTGAGCGGATTGCTATGGGAGCGGGTTTTCTCGGTGCTGCTGGATGACCTGCTTATAGAACGCGACTTCGTTTGAGGGGACGCGTTGGAGTTCTGGATCGTCCTCTAGATGGACATGATAGAGGCCGAAGTCTGTATTATGATCAAAGGCGTGCCCCCACTCTCGGTTCGAGGTGAGTGACCATAGGAGGTAGGCGGAGACGGGGACTCCTTCTGCGCAAGCGCGGGCAACCTCATTCATATGGAGAGTGAGATAGTCCTGGCGCCTGATCCCGTCCGCGAGAGGGACGGAGCCGTTTTCCACGATGATTTGTTCTTGGTCCGGGAACCATCGGTGGAACTGGTGCATGGCATGTCTGAGTCCGGCAGGCCACACAGGTGCAGTGAGGAAGCGTCCCTCGGCGGCATCTAGGAGTCGACCGAACTGGTGAAGCCGCTTAGTCGGTAATCCCCAGTAGTAGTCGAACCCGATGAAGTCATGTGCGCCATAAGCCTCTTCTGGGCAGAGTTCCTTAGGGAGCTTCCCTCTAGAGCCTAGGTACCACCAATTGGCATTAGCGATGAGACCCGCAGCCCCGATGAAGTGCCAAAGCTTATTGATGAAGGAGAGGTGGGTCTTGAGAGCCTTTGGGCGAGAGGAGGGCGAGAGGTGCTTGAACTCCACCTTATTCTCAGATCCAAAGATGGCGAGTGAGATAGCACGCGCGATTTGCTCTTCTAGCTGAGCTAGCGAACCCGTTTCCTGAGTGCCTGGAGCATCCTCTCGGATGCCGACGGTGAGGATACCTCGTCGTCGGATACGCTTGAGGCCCTCATCATTTTCGACTTTGCAGACCCCGACCTCATCTTGTGAGGCGAAGTAGTCTGCGAGAGAGAGGGGCATGGGGCAGGATACCTTTGGGTCAATGAGACCGCAGGTTCCTTGGATCTTGTAGATGGCATCATTGACCACCTTGAGCAGTCCCCGGTGTGCAGAGGGTACAGCGATGTGGTGATGCTCCAGCTCTGAGCTCTCATTAGCAGGATTTACGCCGACAAAGTAGGGCGCACTGTAGTGGAGAGTATCTTCTTGCCTAGCGGTGACGCCTCCGATGACGAGGTCGACGCTCGTCTTCTCGATCAAGAGAGGTCGGGCGAAGCTGAACTTATACATCGCTCTGAGGAGCCAGTTTGCTCGGAATTGGTGATCCATCAGCCACTGTAACCATGGGGGGAACCCCGTCACGAGGGGGTTCACACCGACCTTAGCCTCTGGTTGATGTTGCTTGATCGCGACGCGGGCCTTAGCATGTGCGGAGAATAGGTTATAGATGAGCTTACCTACCGCCTCGGCCTCGCCTGACATCTTTGTCCCCTCGGGCATACCGGGAGGCATGTAGTACTTCTCCTGCCACCAGGGCTTGATATAGCCATGGACGAGTTGAGTCGGTTCATTAAAGGAGATCCAATAGGTGACGAGGTCACCAAAGTGCTCCGCGAGCTTATCTCCATAGGCTTGGAAGTAGAGAGGGAAGTCCGCTCCAGTCAACCCGCCCTTGCGCTCGAGCCACACGGGCCAGGTGAAGTGGACCAGTGTCACCATCACCTTCATGTCATGATCACAGATACACTGTGCGACGCGGCGGTAGTGGTCGAGCGCCTCGGTGTTCCATGAGCCGTCTTCGAGCTGGACGCGAGCCCATGAGACCGAGAACCGAAAGACCTTTGTCCCAAGATCGGCGGCCAGCTTGATGTCCTCTTCATACTTATCCTGGAACTCGCATGCTCGTCCTCGCTTGGTCTTGCCTTGAGTCCGCTCCCAGAGATCCCAGACATCTTCATAACGAGGATCGTATGATTCTACTTGATGGTCAGCATTGGCTAGACCGAATAAAAAGTCCTTGGGAAATCTCACAGCATACAGCTTAGATCGGGAATGCTCTAGTGTGCAAGAAAAGGACGATATTCTTTTACTTTAGGAGATGGGACACCCTGAATCCTAGTGTCGTGGATCATGCCAAGATACGATTAGTGGGATGACTTGTACGTGGAGTGTACGTCTTGCTTTAGTGAAATGACATTCATTTACAGAATCACTCAGATTACTCCTCTGTTTTTGATTAAGTTTTCCATAATTTAAACTAGTCAAGACTTTTTTAATAAGCTAATAGTTAGGATAGCAAGTAGAGATATGGCACGAAAATCCGCTAAGCACCAATTCAATCTAGATCTGGGTAAGAGTGACAACACTGTCGCTCCCCCTCAGAATGGACCAAAGGAGAAGCCAGATCCCTACAGTTCTGAGATCGATCGTGCGCAGAAGTTATTAGAGGAGCTCAAGCAGAAGAAGGATCAGCAAGAGAGAGAGGAAGCGCGTCAGCGTGAGATCAACTTGCGCAAAGATACCTTCCTCGACCTGAGAGAGGATCTGACGGATAGACTTACAGATGCGATCCCTAAGATAGAGCGGGAGCTATCAGGTGCTAAGCAAGAGATTCTAGACCTAGAGCAGGCGAAGAAGCACTTCAGCCTAAACCTGAATAGCATCGAGGCGATCAATCCTAATCGATGGGACGATGAAGAGGTCATCGAACAGACAGATAAGTATAATAAGCTCCTAGAGAAGATGTCTGATGAGTTTGACCAGTTTATGCTCATTCTTTCAGAGGGGCGGAATGAGAGTTCTCCTCAGTTCTCGGTGAACCCAGACTACGATTTTAAGAAGTTCGGTTTTGACGCATTGCGTGGTTTAGCCTTTTCTCTTCCCTTGATCATTGTTTTAATTATTGTTAGCACAATTCTTTAATTATGGGCATGCCGACGATAGAGGAGCTTGAGCAACAGATTGCCGAGCTAGAGAGAAAGATCGCAGACGAACCACGTCGTCTGCAGGAGGAGCATGAACGTGAACTCATGGAAGAGGAGAGCCGTCGTGCTACCTTACCCCCATCGCAGGAGGTGCTCGATCGTAAGCGGGAGAGCAAGCTGAATGTCGACCTCTATACTAAGAAAGAAGTCGAGAATATCCGCAATGAGCAGAAGCGTGACATCGTCCTCATTCTGCTCTTCATCGCAGCCATTGCCGCGATGGTCGGATGGATTTACACTTCCTTGAACCCTACTTTATAAATTGGATCGTGAACGGGTAACGGTAACTCTTGCCCGCACTGCCTCTGATCGCCGCCTGAATCGTGCAGACCAAGTCGAGGACTACGATGACGAAAATGAAGAAGAATCCAACGAAGAATAGGCATAGAATCGTTGAGATGATCAAGTAGATCGTCATTGAGATTTGGAAGTTGATACAGTTTTTCGCCTCTTGAGATAAGAAGGGCATGGTATCTCTTTTGATCATCCAGATGATCAGAGGGCCGAGAATGTTACCAGCCGGGAAGATACCACCACTAAAGGTGGAGAGATGCATGCCAAGGGTCCAATCACATTCTGCCTTAGGAACGGAAGTGGGGGAAGTGGATTGGGCTACCGGTGCTTCTGATAATGAGGTGATCTCAGGTGCCTGATATGGGGCTGTCGTATCAGGGGCTGGTGCTTCAGCGCTCGTCTGCTGAGTCTCGTTGACTACTGGTTCTGCTGGGGCTTCCTCAGTAGGGGGGACGACGAATGAGGGGCGTTTAGGTGCGTTGTTAGGATTATGAAACATATGTGATGTAATAGCGGGTGGTAAAGTGTTGTAAAGATGTAATTACTCATCATTGTGTTCGTGGGGACGGGTGCAGTCTCTATGAGGAAGGGGCCTTGCATAGAGACTTTATGGACGCTTCATAGCGGGCATGGATGGAATTTTACTTGCGTGAAAGATTGTATACCTTTAATGTGGTATACATGACGACAGCAGTGTTTAAGAATGGAAATTCTCTTTGT
>WTJZ01000116.1:0-11634 GCA_011524615.1 Akkermansiaceae bacterium
AGATTTTCGGACACAAAAAGTGAAAGTTTTTACCTCATCATCACTATATAAAAGTATGACTATATTCTCATTCCCCCTACTCTCGTGCACGCTTCTATGCTCGGTAGTAGCTCAAGACCTCTCGGCTAGCAAGCCAGAGGGTAACGCCAAGAACCATGATTCAGGTTCTGCCCTCATGGATATGTCCCCCTCACCAGGGGCTCAATCCCTCTTCGATGGCCAGACTCTTACACACTGGGCCCCACAAAAAGGAGACGAATCATACTGGAAGGTGGCGGATGGCAATATCCAAGGAGGAGACCTCTCAGCTCCAGTAAGGGGCAATCGCTGGCTGGTCTCAGACAAGAGCTACGAAAACTTCGAGCTCACCTTCTCGGTGAAGTTTACGGATGGAGGAGGTACTGGCCTCAAAAACTCGGGCATCCAGATCCGCAGCTGGCAAATGCCTCGCGGTATCATGGGATATCAAATCGATGCTGGCCCTACTGCCGAAGGGGGGCGTGCGGCGGCTAAGAGTCGTATTAATAATTTTGGCTTTGGTTACTGGGGCAATATCTGGGATGAGCACCGCCGTGGGCTCATTGTGAATGCTGAAAACATCGATCGTCTCACCGAGAGCATTAAGCAGTTCGATGGCTGGAACCAATACAAGATCGTCGCCAACGGCCCAAACATCAAGACCTGGATCAACGGCATCCTAGCTCATGATTATACAGAGGAGCACCCCCAAATCGCCGCTGACGGTATCATCGCCCTACAAGCCCATGCAGGAGGTCAGTTCCTCGTCCACTTTAAGGACCTCGCGATCAAGGAACTCCCTGCTACCCCTAACTCCCCTAAGTGGGCTGACGAAACGACTATCAAGGAGCGTATGATCAAACCGAGACCACCAAAGGCACAAAAGAAATAAAGCCTCACCCCTAGTTGCAGAAGCCTGCAACATCACCTCCTTCTAACAAATAGAAAATAAACATTTTAAATTTTACACTATCGCACCAAAATAACTACATTACACACATATGCGATTTACTATCCTCCTAACTTCCCTATGTGCTTACATTGGTACGCACATCCCACTACAAGCTCAGACACAATCCAAACGTGTCGACCCACTCCCTGCAGAAAAGCAGCTCGAAACCTTTAAGCTCGCAGACGGCTTCGTGATCGAGCTCGTTGCCTCTGAAGAGCACGGCATCATTAACCCTATCGATATCACGTTCGATGATGCGGGACGCCTCTGGACGCAGACCGCGCGCATGTACCCACTCGACCCCATTACGGGGATCAACTTTGGGCAAGCGGTCAAGATGATGCAAGACCCTAAACTCGCCGAGAAATACCCTCGCGTGGCTGAGATCAATGACCTCTACACTCTGAAGAAACGCGGAACTGACCAGATCTTAGTCCTAGACGAGCCAGGCCTCACCGCAACCAAGCCACTCCATGTCTGGGCTGATGGCCTAGCAATTCCGCAAAGTATCTATCCACATAAGGATGGGTGTTACGTCGCGCATGGTTCTGAGTTCCTCTTCTTAGACGATAGCGACGGCGATGGTGTACAGGATAAGGCAGAGTCCGTGATGTCAGGGTTCGGATTCTTTGACACCCATACCATGGCTCACTCTATCGTACGTGGTCCAGGCGGCTGGTTAAACTTCTCACATGGAGCCCTCAATGCAGGTGAAGTAAAACTCACCAAAAACGGCAAGGTCGTTCCTGTTAAGTTCGCCAAGAACTTACGCTACAGTATGGACGGTGAACGTCTTGAAGTCGTCGGATTAGCTCGTGATAATGTCTGGGGATACCAGATTAAGTCCAGTGGCCAATGGTATGCTACCTCTGCTAATGATGGAGGAGTGTCCGTACTCCCTGTAGAGGATCAAACTGGTATCAGAGGGATCGGTGGTGATAAGGTACGCCCATATCAACCGATGATCGAGTCTGTCCACGACTTTCGTATCGGGGGCACAGGCATCTCAGGTCTCGCCTTCTCAGAAGATGGTGAGCACGGATTCCCTGCAGAATGGGCTAATGATGTAGCCCTACTCGCTAACCCCATCACAGGGACGATCAATGCCGTCAAGATTGACAGAAAAGAAGACGGCTCTATCGAAGCAGAGCTCTTATCGAACCTCCTCAAGTGTGAAGACACCTGGTTCCGCCCGGTAAACATCGAGATGGGTCCTGATGGATGCCTCTACATCGCTGACTTCTACAACAAGATTGTCTCGCACAATGAGGTGAGCACCGATCACCCTGACCGTGATAAGCATCATGGTAGAATCTGGCGTGTCCGTCACCAGTCACAGAAGCCATACCAAATCCCAAATGTAGCCAAGGCCAGTGATACGCAACTCCTCACTCACCTCACAGCAGGTAAAACTCTCTGGGAAAAGCGTGCAGCATGGCAACAGATCGTAGACCGTGAGGCCGTAGCACTCATTCCTGACCTTAAGAAATTAGTCACCGCTCAGGATACCGCTAAGCAAACTCGTATCCTAGCCCTATGGTGTCTGGAGAGTATTGCAGACCTCGATACTGCGCTCATTGCACAGGTGCTCCAGCATCCCGATGGTGATGTCCGCCGCGAGGCGATCCGTGGACTCGCTACCTACCGTGCCTCGGCAGAGGTCGCAGCCTCTCTACTCAAGAACCATATAGAAGACTCGAACGCGATGGTGCGCTCGCAGGTGATCCGTACCCTAGAGGAAATCGAGGTGGCGAACACCGATACGGTCGCCTTACTCGTACAAGCCTGTAAGCCTGCCGCTCCACTCAGCCGCTTTGGCGCAGGATATGAGCGAAACTTCGAGCGCTTCCTCGCTCGTAAAGCTCTAGAACGCACCCCAGAACTCCTCGCGAGTTACTTAAAGTCAGAACAGGCCTCTACCGTACCCAGCGGTAATCGTGTCTGGGCAGCTCAGGCACTCCCAGAGGCTGATATGAAGTCTATCCTCCTACAAAACTGGCAGACCATCTCGCAAGGTCAGATCGATGCAGACACCTTCGCGAGTGTTGTCGACCTCCTCCACTATCCTGATATGCGTGACGCTGTTCTCCCTGTATTACAATCGCGCCCAGACGAGGTGATTCAACTCACCTTAGATAACATTGATATGGTGGATGTACATAAGTTCTCCGCTAATATGAGGTGGTATATCGATCCGCTTCTGAATTCTTCAGATGTAGCCGAGATCAAGAAAGGGGTAACACTAGTCCAGCAACTCTATTCGGTCGCACATACCGGACAACTCATTAAACTCCTCGAGTCTCACCCGGAGCTCAAGCCACAAATCCTCCCGATCCTAGGCAATAGCCCTAAGGTCCCACACAAGATCTTCTACCAAGAAGCACGCGCTGAGGAGAACAGCTTTGGTCAACGCCTAGCGGCAGTCGCCACCCTCGTGACGAAGAATGACCCTGAAATCAAGACCTTCCTCACCGAATGGATAGCGACGCTCAATCCATCACAGGTAGAGCTCGTGATCAAACGTCTGTCCTTCTCTCGCCAAGGGATCAAACTCATCTCAGAACTCTCTCAGGAGAAGGTCGTGCCTGAATCTGCATTCAGTTACGATGTCGCTGATCGGATGGTAAACTTTGACCGGCGTAATAGATATGCATACCGCCTGCGCCACCTCGCGAATGCAGTGGAAGAAAAGGAGAAGGCAGCTCGTGAGGCAAAGATCGAACACTATGCCACAGCCGCGAGGAAACTCGAAGGAAACAAAGCCGTCGGACAAGCTCTCTTCTCAGCGTGCCTCGGTTGCCACATGGTCGGTGATCAGGGTGCCGCAGTGGGACCACCTCTGGATGGGTCTGCTAATCGTGACCTCCATCATCTCATCACTGCTATTGTACAACCAGACGCCGCCGTAGAGAGTGCTTATAACCTCTACTTCGTCACCCTCCGCAACGGCTCAGCGATAGAGGCGATCCTAAAGAGTGAAAATGATCGCGGTATCACCTTAATCACCACAGGCGGAGCGACGACCTTCATCCCGAGAAGTCAGATCCTACTTCATGGCAATGTTGGTAACCGTTCCTTCATGCCTAAGTCGTTTGGCTCTCTCCCAGACCAAACAATGGCTGACCTCATCGCGTATATTAAAACGCTCAATTAAGCTCTCATCCGAGCTAATCCACCTGTCCTAAAGGCAACCAGAACCAGCCCCCCACTAGGTCTTAGTGTCTAAGACATCAGGGATTACTTATCAGAGAGGGGGGCTGGGGTCTGCATACTTTTGTGGATTCTCAGCCTAGAAAATAATCTCCCTCATACAAAAAGACTCTCTATAACTAGATATGAAACTATACCTCTTCCTTTTCCTAACGGCTCTCGCCTATAGTATTGATAAGCCTAACTTTGTGATCATTTACACCGATGACCAAGGGTACGGAGACTTGAGTTGCTTTGGTGGCACTCATGTCGATACCCCTCGCATTGACCAGATGGCTACCGAGGGCGCGCGCTTGACTAACTTCTACATGGCTGCCGCTGTGTGCACCCCATCCAGAGCGGCTCTCATGACTGGCACATACCCGCACCGCATAGGGATGACCCCGATCCTCCTCTCGGGCTCCGAACGTGGTCTCAATCCCTCTGAAATCACTATCCCAGAGCTCCTCCAAGAACAAGGGTACAAGACAGGAATGTTTGGTAAGTGGCACCTTGGTGACCAACCCGAATTCCTCCCTACGCGACAGGGCTTCCAAGAGTTTTTTGGACTCCCGTACAGCCATGATGTGCACCCTTATAACAAGGTCTATGATCCAAAGAGCAAAAACTTTAACTTCCCTCCGCTCCCTCTCCTCGAGCATGAGACCGTGATCGAGTCTGAACCAGATGCTGATTACTTGACCCAGCGTTTCACAGAGAGAGCGGTCAAGTTTATCAAAGAAAATAAGGATAACCCATTCTTCCTCTACGTTCCGCATCCGATGCCTCACGTCCCTGTTCATGCCTCTCCTGAATTCATGAAAGGCGTATCACCAGAGACGCTCAAGAAGCTCGAGGCCGAAGATGGCAATATCGACTATGAGACTCGTCGCGACCTCTTTCGACAATGTGTGCGCGAAATCGACTGGTCAGTAGGACGCATTCTCGATACTCTGAAGGAGTCAGGGATTGATGAAAACACCGTGGTAATCTTCTCTACTGATAATGGGCCTGTCGTCGGTAATGCTGGACCACTCAAAGGAGCTAAAGGTAGCTATTATGAAGGTGGCTTGAGAGTACCTACTGTGATCCGTTGGCCAGGAACGATTCCGGCAGGCAAGGACAATCACGAGCTCATGACCGCGATGGACCTCCTCCCAACCTTTGCCAAGCTCGCCGGTGCGTCCGTTCCTACCGATCGCACCATTGATGGACAAGACATCATGCCGGTCCTCCTACATCAGGAGCAGAGCCCTCATGAGGCCTTCTTCTACTTCTTCGGATCACGTCTGATGGCCGTCCGCTCTGGTCAATGGAAGCTCCATATCACAGAACAAAAGATTACCAAGAAAACCGTCAATGGTAAGGAAAAGGTGGTAAGAGCCTTCACCCCTGGAGTCTATGCTCTCTATAACCTCGAGTCTGATATCGGTGAGACGACTAACCTCGCCGCTGATCACCCAGAGATCGTTGCTCGATTACAAGGGTATGCCGATGCCTTCCAAGAGGATCTTAAGAAAAACTCGCGTCCGGTAGGTAAAGCCAAAGACCCTAAGCCCCTCATCCTAGAGTAACCCTCAATGAGAATTCTCTACTGTCCCATCTTTTTGAGCATGGGACAGCCTCTAGACATCTCCTTTATCAGGAGGAGCTGAGCTCCTAATCCTGTTTCTCCTGATTCCTTCTTATCAAAAGATTACCACCTCACCCTATGATCCATTTCAGAGTCCCCCAGAGAGTACTGCCTCTCTTCATCGCGCTCATCGCCCTCGCTGGCTCACATGTAACTCATGCCGAATCTAAGAAACCGTGGAACATCATTTACATCATGGCGGATGATGTCGGTTATGGTGACCTCGGCTGTTTTGGGAGCACGACGATTAAGACACCCAACATTGATAAAATCGCCACTCAAGGCACCAAGTTTACCGCCTTTTACGCTGAACCTGTTTGTGGTCCCTCTCGGACCTCCGCTCTCACAGGCTGCTACTCTCTCAGAACTAAGGATCTTCCGAGAGGGCATAAACGAATTGCGCATCACCCCTTTGTCGATCCTGAAGAAGTACTGACTCCGGAAGTCTTAAAACCCCAAGGGTACGTCTCTGCCATGATTGGCAAGTGGGACCTGGGTGGACGATCTAGAGCCTTCGCTAACGGGATCACTCCGATTAAACACGGCTTTGACTACTTCTATGGCTTTGATGGTGGAGGTCTCCAATACCTCAACAATGAGGTGTCTAAGACTCAGGTCCATCCAGCCGAATTCGACCAAAAGTTCACAGACGAGGCCATCGGCTTTATCGAGCGTAACAAAGATACCCCCTTCTATATACACCTCTGTTATCGAACTGCGCATATTCATGGCCCTCTCGATGCAACTGAACAATTTCTCGGCTCTAGTAAGTGGGGAATCTATGGCGACTCCATGCAGGAAATGGACTTCCACATTGGCCGCCTCCTAGAGCGTCTTAAGGAACTCGACTTAGATAAAAACACCATGGTGGTGTTTACCTCCGATAACGGCCCCTGGAGATACTTTGTCGAAGATAAGACCCGAGCAGGAACCACTGGTGGATTACGCGGACACAAGACCGAATGCTGGGAAGGAGGCGTCCGAGTCCCCTTTATTGTCAAAGCTCCTGGTCTCGTTCCAGCTGCACGAGAGTCGGATGCCTTGATCCGTATGGCTGATATGCAACACACGTTTGCTGAACTCGCTGGTGCTCAGGTCACGACCAAGTGGAAACTGGATGGTAAGTCTCTCCTCGACCTGTTCTCTGGTAAAACCGAGCAGAGCCCAGTGAAGTACCATTACTACTACTTCGAGGCACACCTCCAGGCGGTACGTAATGAGCGATATAAGCTCATCCTACCGAGACCTAAAGCGCCGAAATGGCTCGCATATCGACATGTGGCTATGCATGGGAGAGAGGACCTCAGTGATGTCGCCGCCATTCCAGAACCTCTCTTATTCGATCTCAAGAACGACCGTAATGAAACAGTCGATATCGCCCAACATCACCCTGAAGTAGTCAAAGAGCTCCTCGCCCAAGCCGACCACATCAGACAAGATATTGGCGACTATAATATCAAAGGAAAAGGAACGAGAACCACGAGATACTGGAATGGAGACCGAGCGAAGTGGTTAGATTACAAGCGAAACGCTGACGGAACCTGGCCTCTCCATTAATCTCCCCCTACGAACGTCGAGCCACCGAAGCTGGCCCCCCTCTACCATATGAAACACTACCTACTACTACTCCTAACGGTCCTGGGCTACAGTGCTGATCAACCTAACTTCATCATTATCTTCACTGATGACCAAGGGTATGAAGATCTAGGCTGCTATGGCTCTCCGAAAATTAAGACCCCTCGGATTGACCAAATGGCCGCCGAGGGCATGAAGTTCACGGACTTCTATGCGCAGACTGTCTGTGGCCCCTCTCGAGCGGCCATCATGACGGGATGCTACCCATTCCGCATTAAACGAGACGACTCGTATGTCTCGCCTCACCCACGTGTAAGCCTCTCTGAAGTCATGCTACCAGAGATCTTACAGCCACTCGGTTATAAGACAGGCATGATCGGAAAATGGGACCTCGCAGGACACTCTCAGAAGGGATTCACTCCCGAGCTTTCTCCAATGTTTCAAGGCTTTGACTACACCTATTGGACTCCCTCTAGTAATGATAGTTCTGTCGATCTCTATGAAGGAAGTGTACTGCTAGAAGAGAAGACTGATATGTCCACTCTGACCGAACGGTACACAGATAAGGCGCTCCACTTTATGACCACTCACCGGGAGAGCCCCTTCTTCCTCTACCTCGCGCATACGATGCCTCATGTTCGTCTCGCCGTTTCTGAGAAGTTTAAGGGGAAATCGGCAGGAGGTATCTATGGTGATGTCATTGAGGAGATCGACTTCCATACAGGTCGTATCCTCGATAAGCTCAAGGAACTCGATATCGATAAAAACACTTACGTTGTCTTCACCAGTGACAACGGCCACTGGTGGATCTGTGGACCAAAGGGTGGCAATGGAGGCCCTCTACGCGGAGCTAAGACCGGCACCTACGACGGTGGACTACGCGTCCCATGCATCGTCCGTGCTCCGGGTCGTATCCCCGCCGGAACTGCCTGTAACCTGGTCACCTCTACCATCGACCTCCTCCCAACGTTTACCTCGCTCGCAGGAGGGACTCTACCTGCTAACCGCGTGATCGATGGACATGACCTTTCTCACGTTCTTGATGGATCGCAGACAACTCTCGATCGTACCTTCTTCTACTATCAGCATAAGGCTCTCCGTGCCGTCCGTAAGGGCGACTGGAAGCTCTTCTTGCCTCACTCTAAGAAGGATAGAACGAGAGAAGGAGATACTTGGCGTAAGCACTTAGCAGAAGCTGACCGTGCCTATATAGAGGAGTTAACCCTCTATAACCTCAAGCAGGACATCGGTGAGACGACCAATGTAGCCAAGGAGAATCCAGAAGTCGTTGCAGACCTCTTAACAGATCTTGCCTTCGCTAAGAAAGATATTGGCTATCAAGACCACATTGGCGAAAACGCCCGCAGATAAGCCTCCGTAGTAAGCCAAAAACGTCCTCAAAAGATGAGGACGTTTACAAGGTTTATGAGAACTGGTTGTATTGCTCGACATCGAGTTCGACCACCTTCCATGGGAGGCCGTGAGCATTGAGCTCTTCCATGAATGGGTCTGGATCAAATTGTTCCATATTCCAGACTCCATTACCGTCCCACTTCCCTTCTAACATCATCTTGGCACCGATCATGGCAGGAACTCCTGTAGTATAAGAGACTGCCTGTGAGCCGACTTCCTCGAAGCACTCTTCATGGTTGCAGATGTTATAGGTATAGACTCGCTTCTCTTTGCCATCCTTGATGCCCTTAGCAATCACCCCGATACAGGTACGGCCCTGCGTCGTTTGGCCCAGATCGCCAGGATCCGGAAGCACTGCTTTCAGGAACTGGAGCGGGATAATCTCCTGCCCATTGTACTCGATCGGCTCGATTCCGGTCATCCCTACATTCTGGAGTACTTCTAGATGCTTCAGGTATGCATCACCAAAGGACATCCAAAAGCGCGCACGCTTAATCGTTGGGATATGCTTCACGAGAGACTCCATCTCCTCATGATACATCTGATAGATATTATAGGTACCGACCTCTTCTGGGCAGTCGAAGCTCAGCTTATGGCTCAATGGTGGGGTCTCTTGGAACGCCCCATCTTCCCAGTGCCTACACGGTGCGGTCACCTCTCTGATATTAATCTCTGGGTTGAAGTTCGTCGCAAAGTGTTGACCATGATCGCCACCGTTCACATCCACGATATCGATCTCAGTAATCTCATCGAAGTGATGCTTCAGCATCCATGCGGTGAACACATTTGTCACCCCTGGGTCAAACCCTGAGCCAAGGAGCGCGGTCAGCCCCGCTTGCTCGAAGCGCTCTTGATAGGCCCACTGCCAATGATACTCGAACTTAGCCTCATCTTTAGGCTCATAGTTCGCGGTATCGAGGTAATCCACGCCACACTCTAGACAGGCATCCATCAAGACGAGGTCCTGATAAGGCAGAGCAACGTTCAGTAAGAGATCAGGCTTAAGTTCCTTCAGGAGTGCCACTGTATTAGCAACTACATCAGCATCCAATGCTGAAGTCGTAATCGTCACTCCTGTTCGTTCCAATACTGACTTAGCGATCTCTTCACACTTAGATACCGTTCTCGAAGCCAGGTGTATCTTACCAAAGACTTCAGGCACCATCGCACACTTGTGCGCCACTACCGATCCGACGCCTCCAGCGCCTACGATTAAGACTGATTTGCTCATAGATTTTATGCTCCGCATATATGCGAACATCCACATTACGAAAGCAATACAGAAATGCTCCCGTACTGCTTTTTCCAGTCTCCTGTAGGATGAAACGTGTCCCCCTTATTCCGCCAGCTCTAGTGCCAGAGCAGCACAGCCGATCATCCCAGCCTCGTTACCAAACTGAGCAGGTAAGATCTGGAGGTTCTCGATCAATGGCTTCACTAACGAGCCTTCTAACTTACTACGTAGCGGCTTGAAGATCAGATCACCAGCCTTCGCTACCCCACCCCCGATGACAATCGCCTCAGGATTTAATAGGTAGCAACAATTCATGAGGGTACAAGCTAGCTTCTCCGCAACCCAATCCCAGACCTCCAGCGCCGTCTCATCATTGTATGCAGCTAACTGATGAAGATCCTTCGGGGTCAGCTCGTCCGCCGACTTTGTCACTCCCTTATGCTTATAGAAACGGATCGCCTCCTGGATAATCTCACGATTACCGATATAGTCCTCTAGTGCTCCCGGATTACCATACGCACCGACGCGACCGCGGTAGTCGACGGAAGTTTGACCTAACTCACCCGCTCCGAAGTTCGCCCCTCTTACCATCTGATTATTACAGATCACACCACCACCGACGCCTGTTCCTAGAGTCAGAGCGATCAGATGCTCATAGCCTCGCCCCGCACCGAGCTTCCATTCGGCATACGCCATCGCATTAGCATCATTCTCTACCACTACAGGTAATCCCGTCTTAGAGCTCAAGATCTCCTTCAGCGGAACCTCTTGCCACCCTCTGACATTAGTCAGGTTTGAGATCACTCCATCCTTAAAGTTGACAAAACCAGGTACCCCCACCCCTATGGCGGCCAATTCTGGGTACTCGCCACGGACTTGCTCGATTACAGCTACAATCTCTGCGATCAAGTCATCTCGTTCACTATAATCTTGAGTCGGGATGGGCTGAAAGGTGGCAACGACTTCTTGGCCGACAACAACGCCGAACTTTACGGACGTTCCGCCAAAATCAATTCCTAATGCTGGTTTCATACTCACGATCATTAATCAAGCACTCTTCATCTAGCAATACTCGATTTAACAACATCTAGAATTTGAGGGAAATCGCGTAGTTCATTCGACAACCCGACTCATTCCCCCTCTAGAACATCATGCCCTCACCATTCTCCTCTAGGTAGCGGTGTAGGATCTCCATCGCAGCCGCTTGGTCGATGATCCCTTTTTGCTTCTTCGCATTGAGCCCTACGTCGTGCAGCTTAGAAGCCGCATCGACCGTAGTAAAGCTCTCATCAATAAAGCGCTGCGGGATCTCAGGGAACTCCTTTGATAACTCTTCCGCAAAGGCACGCGCCTTTTTGGCCGAGTCGCCTTCACTACCATCTTTCAGCAGCGGCAGACCTACGACGATCTCCTGAATCTGCTTTTGCCTGATATACGTGGACACCTCTTGGAACCCTGTCTTCTTGGGAACCGTCGCTAGCGGGTGAACCGCGATTCCAACAGGGTCAGTACACGCAAGACCGATTCGAGAGTCGCCATGATCAATGGCTAAGATAGGATGAGAAAGCATAGAGATCTGATAAACTCTTATTGCAGCTCCTTAGGCAACTTCTTAACGAG
>WTJZ01000116.1:11734-19604 GCA_011524615.1 Akkermansiaceae bacterium
GAGATCGGGTGTAAGCATTGGAAGATCGTATTCACCGTCATCTCCTTATCCTCTGCATCTCTCACTTTTTCCACAAAGGATCGCAGATCTGGGGCATTCTCGTCTAGTTCCTTCATCACCGTCGGTACTGACCAAATAAACATCCCCGCATTCCAGCTAAAGCCACCACGCTCAAGAAACTTCTCAGCGAGTTCTGTCGCAGGCTTTTCACGAAAACGTTTCACCTCATACGCCGCATTAGTGACATCAGCCCCCTCGATACTTACCTCAGGACCTCTCTCAATATAGCCGTAAGAGGAACATGCCCAGGTAGGCTTGATCCCTACGGTGATGAGTGAATCACTCTTCGACGCGATCTCTAGCGCATCTCCGATCACAGCTTGGAAGCCAGCGACATCATTGATAAGCTGATCAGCTGGCAGCACGACCATCGACGCCTCTGGGTCGCGAGCAGCAATCAACCCGACTCCTAGCGCCACCGCTGGAGCAGTGTCACGCTTAGCAGGCTCAGCAAAGATATTCTCAGCAGGCACTCCTTGCGCCTCAGCGATCACACCATCCTTTTGAGCCTCATTGGTCAGGATAAAGATGTTCTCCTTAGGGATGAGACCCTCTAAGCGTAAGATCGTCTGTGCAAGTAGAGTTCCATCACCGAATAGATCCAACAATTGCTTCGGCTTAGCGTTACGAGAAAGGGGCCAAAAGCGCGTTCCGCTTCCACCTGCAAGAATAAGGGCGTATTGTCCTGCCATGCATAGATAATCTAAAGTTAATTAAAAAAGTCAAAGCTTTTCACTCTAAAATCCCAACAAAAAGTTGTCACAGAACACAAATAATAAACCTCCATCGACATGGAGGCACTCAAAATAAATTCCCCTACGCATTATACGACATAGAGAATGGCTCAGTACGTATATACTGCTGTTTACCGACTTCTACGCGTGAATAGCGTAATGCTCCCAAGAATTAAAAGAATCATCCCTGAAGGCTCTGGAACAGAGATCCCATTGGACTCTAACTCAGCGGAAAATTCGGACACATCACTGTAGCCAAAGGTGGCATAGTTATTATCAATAAACGCCTGATCAATCACGGCATTAGTACCTAAATCTTCAAGCATCGTAGACGTCAACTCTGACACGATGGTGGTGTCTCCTGTAAAGTTAAAGATTACTCCCGAGAGATCAATACTCCCCGACTCACTAGACCTAAAAAATCCTAGGTACGATCCCGCTGTAGAGTCTAGCTGGATGTTAAAGGTCGCCCCAGTGAAGATTGAGCCTGACAGATTCGCGTCTCGAAAGAGGTTAATCCGATCCGCGTCAGGATCAGAGAACGGATTCCAGTTAATCGTCGCTCCGCTAAAGTCCGCATTTGAGAGATCAGCAAAGACAAAAGGCTGGTTACCACTGGCTCCCACACTGGTTAGATTGAGAGTAGAGCCTACGAAGCTCGCTCCTGAGAAGTTATCATTATAGAAGAAGTTATTCCCTGTACTCGTCGTAATCGTGAGTCCGTTAAAGTTAGCTCCAGAGTAATTAGCCACCGCAGCAGATGTGCCAGCAGCTGTCGTAACGGTAATCTCACTGAGACCTAAGCTCGTAAAATCGACGTTACTAAAGTCTGTATTATCAGCCCATCCAGCTGTCCAGTTAGACACTCCTCCAGTATTAGAGAGGCTATCGTTAGCAGGATCAAAGGTAGTGATAGCTGTGCTAATATCATACACAGCCCCGTGTAATGTTGTCGCCGTTATCACAAATGGTAATAACATGCATTGAGTTGTACGTTTCATAAGGCAAGATTAACACTGCAGGAACTGCCCTGCCGTGAGTAATACTTACTATGTAAATACAAAAAACCTATTTAGTCAACAATACACCAATCATATTGACCTAAAAAAACAACAAAACAATACACCTCAGTTACGTTTAAACGACTTAAAGTGGAGCTTGATTCCCGCATAGCTATAAAAGCCAAGTAACAGAAATCTCAATCCCCCTGTTACATAAGAGGCGAAGTCTAAAACCTGAAAATAGGTCAAGAGTTCAAATACGACATAGACACCCCCAAAAGAGCGGAAAAACCAATTAGGGATGCGCACTTCGAGAGCCTCTTCGATCTCCCTCTTGATTACTACATGATCCGCTGTTATCCCCTGAGTATGCAGGTGGTCTAGGACCGCTCTAGCGATCTCGTCTCTATCCAGATACCGTCTAGACATATCCTGAGAGAGATAGTCATAGATGGTATCCTTAACTTGCTCTGTGCTGGCTGGTTTCATCACAGGCCACGAGGCTAAGCCGACGCATTTGCTAATGCAACGGCTCGGATGACTGCCTTAGCCTTATTACAAGTCTCGACGTATTCGTAGGTAGGATCGCTGTCTGCGACCACACCAGCACCAGCCTGTACGTAAGCCTTGCCATCTTTGAGTAAGCACGTACGCAACGCGATACAAGAGTCGTGATTCCCGTCAAAGCCGAAGTATCCCACAGCTCCAGAGTATGAACAGCGCTTGTTCTTCTCTAGGCTATTGATGATCTGCATAGCGCGGATCTTAGGCGATCCACTCACCGTCCCTGCAGGGAAGGTCGAACGCAGAACGTCATACGCCGAGAACTGCTCTTGATCCAACTGACCAGAAACATTTGAGACGATGTGCATCACGTGACTGTAACGCTCAATGATCATCTGATCATCGACACTGACTGTCCCAGCCTTAGAGATCCGACCGACATCGTTTCGAGCAAGATCGATCAGCATCACGTGCTCAGCACGCTCCTTTTCATCTGCGAGGAGCTCTGCCGCGAGCGCATCGTCCTCCTCCTTAGTCTTACCTCTCCATCGCGTCCCAGCGATCGGTCTGATATCAATTCTGCCATCGATCGAGCGAACATGCACCTCTGGAGAACTCCCGACAAGAGAGAACCCATCCATCTCGAGGATGAACATGTAAGGAGAAGGGTTAATGTGACGCAGTGCACGATATAAAGTTACAGGATCCTTCTCAAACGGAACCTCGAAGCGTTGGCTCGGCACGATCTGGAAGGCATCACCAGCCGCGATGTACTCCTTAGCATCCAATACCATCTGCTCAAACTCGGCCTGTGTAGTATTACTCTTCACCTCCTGCTCTGGCGCATTGATCAACCCAGAGAATGGTGAGAGGTGTAAGGGTTCATCGAGCTTCTTGAGAATCTCCTCTAACTTACCACACGCCGCCGTGTAAGCCTCCTCGACTGACTCCCCGTTCAGGAATGCATTCGCCACTATATGTACCTTTCTCAAGTGATGATCAAAGGCAATAATCGTCTCCGACAAGAAGTACACCGCATCAGGTAACCCTAGGTCGTCATTGTCAGGGATCTGCACGGTAGGCTCGAACTGGGAGACCGCATCATAGGAAAGATATCCAACCATCCCACCGAGGAATGGAGGCACATTCGCCTCATCAAGCTTGAAGGGCAAGTACTGCTTCATCTCAGTCTCTAAGGCCTCGAGTACTTCTTGCTCAGTCTCGACGATCTCTCCAGACTCTAGGTCGCGACGCGTAAATTGTCCCGCTCTAGACTCGAATACATATCTCGCACCGGTGCCTAAGATGGACCAGCGCCCACTCGCAGCAGCACTCTCAGCACTCTCAAAGAGGTAGGAGTACTTGCCATCACGGAGTTTAAGGTACGCGGAGAGTGGGGTCTCAAAGTCTGCCGCCAGACGCGTATATACCGGAATCACGTTCGCCCCCCCAGCTGCTGCAGCTTGGAAGTCCTCTAGAGATGGAAGAATCGGAATTGTCATGGAAAAATAATGAGTATCGTTCGCTACGAATTAGAGCTTAGTATCAGGGTAGCTCCCGAGGATCTTAATCATCGAGCAATGTACTTGGAGAGTCTCGATCGCCTTGGCGACCTCCGGATCTTGCTGGTGCCCAGCTACATCCACATAGAAGACGTATTCCCAGTCCTTCTGCTTCGATGGCCGTGACTCTATCTTTGATAAGTTCACTTGGAAGGAATCAAATGCACTCAGCGCCGAAACGAGTGATCCTGGACGATCATTAATCGCAAAGAGAATAGACGTTCTGTCATTACCCGTTGGCTTACGTTCCTCCTCCCCTAGGATGAGGAAGCGCGTTGTATTGGTGGCACTATCTTGGATCGAGTGCTCGAGAATCGTGAGCCCCTCTAGCTCAGCAGAGAGAGGAGTCCCAAGTGCCGCTACCTGCGGGAGTTCTTTAGCCTTCTGCGCAGCCTTAGCTGTCGACGCTACAGGCAATAACTCTGCCTCTGGGAGCTCCGCTCGTAACCATTGCTTACATTGTGCGAGCGCCTGTGGGTGAGAGTACACTGTCTTGATCTCTTCCTTCTTACAGTTCGCTAAGAGACAATGATCGATCCTGAGTAAGATCTGACCACATATCTTGAGCGGAGAGTCGACGAGTAGATCCAGCGTGTCGGAGACCGCCCCATTAAATGAGTTCTCAATCGGGAGCACCGCAAAGTCAGCCTTACGGCGAGTCACCAGCTCAAAGACGTCTGAAAAGGTTGCCTCAGGGAGATACTGTGCTGAGCTACCGAACTGCTTGATAGCCGCCTGATGCGTCCACGTTCCCTCTGGACCGAGAACCGCGATACGCTCATCATGCTGGAGAGAGCGGGAGACGGAGAGAATCTCTCTATAGATCGCGCGGAGAGCATCATTTGGTAAGATACTCCCACTCGCTGTATTCTTCTCCGTTAGCTTATTGAGTAGCGCCTCTTCACGCTCAGGGACAAAGATCTCTAAGCCCTCACGCTTCTTGATCTCACCTACCTCTTTAGCCACCAAGGCACGCTCCGAGAACAGGCGGATCAGCTCATTATCTAGTACATCAATTTTCTTTCTGACCTCATCTAACGGCATAGGGTTTCATTGCTAACCTTCCTCGCTCGGAATTGCTATAAAATTCTTTTCCCTTCTTACCGTCTTCTCAGGCTAGAGAGCCCTGGAGTCTACACCGTAAACTCCAGCCCCGACATTCCCTATATATTGAGAATCTTACAGGCCTCGTAACTCTCGCTACTCTGAGCGACCTTAAAGATCCGCGTTCTTAGCTCTGCGAGCATCTCCTCGGAGAGCTTCTCGCCATCCTCAGTCTGTACGAGGAAGGTATCGATCGCCGTATTGCGCTCCGTCGTGATCCGTGCTCCCCTCGTGATTAACTTCTTCTCAGCGAAGAGACTCAAGAGGTCATGTAGGAGCCCGATTCTATCCGTCGCCTGCACCTCAATAACGGTGCTATGCTCGTCCTCGAGATTATTAAAGTAGACTTCAGGAATCACTACCAACATAGGCTGAGTGCTCATAAAGTTAGATGACTGCTTGATATACGCGTTAGGGTCATACTGAGTACAGCTATTGAGTTCGTAAATCGAGGCAACGACCTCCATCTGGAAGATCTTATCCGTAATGGCCTGCTGCTGAGAATCACAGACTCTGAACAGGTCGAGCACTAATCCATCCGATCTCGTATGGACATTCGCAGATAAGATATTGATCTTATGCTTGGCGAAGGCACAGCACACAGCCGCGAGTAAGTGGCGCTTAACCTCCGTAACGATACACATCTCGGTAAAGCCCCATTTCTCATGTGGACGCCAATGAATCGCCGCCTCGAACGGAGTATCCGGACGACGCTCACGACGGTTCTGATACTGCCACATCGCACGGACGTGAGATCGGATACTCCTCGTATCACGATAGCGGAAGTAAGCACTCGGCATCTCGTCAAAGTGTTGCTCCAGTGCTGGGTAGTACTTCTCATCTAGCTCATCTCGAACCGCAGCCTCTTGTTCATCCAGTAACTCATTGAGATAATTCGCCTGCTCCTCACGTGAGAGCGCCATGTGCTGTTTAGCACGGTTATAGAGTGTCGTGATCGCGAGCGCCTTCCAGCCAGACCAGCCATCAGGGTTCGTCCCCTTAGAGTCACAATAAGTGAAGACGAAGAGTGCGTCGAGACGGTCTCTCGTCTTCATCATACGGCAAAACTCCTCGATCACCTCAGGATCATCCGTATCCTTCTTCGTCCCAAAGTTAAAGAAGGTCAAATGGTGATCGACTAAGAACATGATCAACTTACGTCGCTCACCATTGATATTAAGTCGATTACATACGCGGTCCGCTAATACCATCGACCCATCCACGTGGTCATCAGTATTCAGCGCCCGGCCTGAGTCATGTAGTAAGAGCGCCAGATAGAGGGCAAATGGATCCTCCATACGCTTAAAGAGGCTCCCCATCAATTCATTCTCACTCGTCGTCTCTGACACGATCTCGTCGAGAAAGTCGATACAACGTAGTGTATGCTCATCCGCAGTATATCGATGGAAGAACTCATGCTGTACTAAGCAATCCAGAGCACCAAACTCCGGGAAGAAGAGCCCCAGGACTCCACACTTATGCATCGCACGCAGTGTAATGCCGACTCGACCACGCATCCCCATGATCTCCTCGATCGACTCGATATTGTTCTCATAGATTCGGAAGTCGTGGTCGATAAGATGTAGGTTATCTTTGATCAGTCTGCGCAGAGAGGGCGAGAGTGAGACCCCATGGTTCTGACAATGCCAAAACGCTCGTAAGAGCCTCCCCTTCAGCTCCTCAAAGATCGTATCCGATTCTGCGAAGAGCTTACCATTCAGCGCATAGAATCCATCAAACTCTTGTCTCTCAGTCTTATCATTATTCACCCATGGGAGCCACGAACTCAGCGTCTGCTCCTTAAAGGTCTCCATCTCCAGGTCCATCATCTCCAGCGACCCACGCACCCTGTTATGCAGATTACGAGCATGGGTATAATAATCCCGCATCAGCGCCTCAATCTTAATCAGGATATCCTCACCAGGATAGTCAAACGCCTCCGCGACCTCCCCCTGTAATCTTAAGGAAAGTAAGTCCGTTGCCTTCCCGGTACGGAAGTGCATCTCATTTCTTAATCGCATCAAGAAGTCTACCGAGTCCTGAATCTGCTCCGCGGCAGTTTCACTCACAACACCTTCGTCCTGTAATACATCCAACTCTCGCTGCTCAGTAGCCGTATCTGAAAGCCAGAGTAAGTTATGCCAATCTCTCAAACCACCAGGACTCTCCTTCACGTTCGGTTCTTGGAGATAGACCGTTTTGAAGAACTTCTTATACCGTGCCGTCATATCAGCAGAGCGCTCCGCGAAGAAGTTCGCCTTATCATTCTCGACCGCTTCCTTCCTAAACTTAGTCTGGAACTTCTCGAAGAGCTTCTCATTTCCCACAATCAGACGAGAGTCTAAGAGTGTCGTACGCGTAATGGTATCCTTTTTCCCCTCATCAATGTTTTCGCTGATACTACGCACTGCATGACCCAGCTTCAGGTTGAGATCCCAGAGGGCATAGAGCACGATGTCGATCGCTTCTTTGAGCTCCTTAGAGATCGATCCTGCAGACTTTGGCAGGAGAAAGAGTAGATCGATATCAGAATACGGAAACAACTGCTCACGGCCATACCCACCATTAGCCACTAGAGCCACTTTCTTCATCTCCTTACACTCCATCTGCGCCAGCTCAAAAAGCCTCACGATCACCAGATCAAAGCTATCACTCCACTCCTTACATACCTCCGCCCCCTTTGCTCCACTATTGTGCATCTCTCGAACACGCTCACGCTCTGACGCAATGTACTCGCGCAGGTGCGCTAACCGATCTGCAGGCTTCAAGGCCGCGAACTCCTCAATAGGTTTCATACCTCTTCTTAGCCTCTGCCCTCATCTCATACCAGCAAAATGGCACCCACCTCTTGACAATCTCTCACTACCACTCAATTCCCCCTCTATCTCTCCACCTCAGCCCCCCC
>WTJZ01000116.1:19704-28038 GCA_011524615.1 Akkermansiaceae bacterium
GAAAATAATGTCGACTGGCTTAGTCCTTAACGATCTTACCGCCGATCCCGAGAATTGTTGCCTTCTGCTTCGCATCCTCCGCTTCTGCAATCTGCTCGTTAGCAACATACATTTGGGAAAGCGCCGTCCAGGCTAACAGGTCGTTCGGTTGCAGTGTCGTCGCTTGTAGACCAGCACCGATGGCTTCCTTGTAGCGCTCTAACTTCATCAGCACCATCCCGTATGCGTGCCAACCATCGAAGAAGTTAGGGTCGAGATCAACCACCTGCTTATAACAATCGGCAGCCTCCTCTAGGTTGCCGATAGCTAAAGCGAGATTCCCCTCATCGAAGAGGTCATCTCGCTGTGTATTTAAGTCGTCAGACACGAACAGGAATTAGAGTTTCTCGAATTCAGCGTTGTCGAACTGATTACGGAACCAGTGCTCGAAGACAATCGTCTCAAGGAAGCTCGAACTGTTCTCAACTTGAGAATCGATTGAACTCTTGCTCTCCTCAGTTTCCTCGTACACACGAGAGAGAGGGCGCAGAATAACAGCACGAGAGAGGCCTCTTGATTTATCATCTTGGATGATTGGCTCACTAAATTCGTTGAGTGGTACTTGTACTACTTCATTAAACAGCTCACGAGCAGCAGGCTCTCCCGTGATGGTCGACCCAAGTGTAATTTCATCACGCTTGTTATAGACTAGACCGAGTGACTTAGCCACCTGCGCGATCTCACCTTCGCCAGCCTTAGCGACGAGCTCATCACGAAGCTTAGCAACCTCTGCATCCAGAGAACCTGACGCTCTCTCGCTGACGAGATCTACTTCTGCTCTCGCTTGGGCATCTTCAAACGTCTTCGGCTCTGAAGGCTTCTTGTCTAGTACTTGTAACATGAGGAAGCGACCTTCTCCGATTGGGAGTACATCACTTACTGACGTCATTGAGTCTACCTCTGGAGTGAGTTGAAGCGCGTAATAAGCACCTGTTCCTTGTCCACCTGTCACCGGAATCTTCAGTTCGAACGGCGCCTTGTTTGCAGAAAAGAATTCTGTCTCCGTCACCTCTAGTCCTAGTTCCTCCGCAATGGTCTTGAAGCCTTTACCGTCTGCATCTTGCAGTTTCACAAAGAAGCTATCAATGAGGTCTCCCTGCTCGTTGATCAATGCATTCTTCTCCTCTTCAGGGAAGACGTAGGATAACGCTTCGATCTCTTCCTCAGTTTTACCCGCAGCACGAGCCTCAGCTTTCATTGCGGCCTTCTTCTGAGCTTCTACAGCAGTAACATTCGCATCAGCGACGACGAACTGTACTTTCACCTCTGGATCTGTGAGGTAGTTGAATTTCTTCTCTTCCCAGTAAGCTTTTACTTCTTCCTCAGTCACTTTGATATTCTCTTCGATCTTTGCGATAGAGAGAGAGAACTGCTCGTAGGTTGTCTTTTGAGCGAATACCTTCGCAGACTTACGCGTGACCTCCTCACTGATTTCATAGCCACTACCAATCACTTCCTGAAGCTTCTTCACTGCGAGCACTTCACCGATGAGTGTGTTAAAGTCCTGTACCCCTAAGCCGAGACGTTTCACTCGCTTCTCAATGAATTCAACATAACCAGCTTTATCGAAGTTCCCATCCGCATCAACGAAAAGTGTCTCCTGGATAAAGGTCTCTACCTGAGCCTCACTAGCAGCCAAGCCGTATTCTTCTGTCAATGACTTCAGCATAAGACGCTTACCGAGATACGCTGTCGCGTCTGTATCGATGACATTATAGATGTATGGTGACAACTCTGTGAAGGCGCTGCTGTATCCTGCACGTAACAAGTTCTGCAACATATTAGAGAAGTCAGCCCCTTGACGCTCGACCTCTGAATGTGTGTAGACACGTCCTTCGTATGACATTAACTTAGCTCCTGTACCAACGCCATTACGACCAATTCCATCGACCATAAAGATGAGGCCAATGAATAGAACGATGAGCACGGCAAACGCGATTCCTGAGTATTTTCTGAAGTATTCGATCATGATCTGATACGTAAGTATCTCATGTCGTAGCATTAATTGAGCAGGGTGCAAGCTTCTTCATCTATCTTTACCATTTTGCTACATTTCTACGCGATCCCACGCACCAACTCCAACATCCTGAATCCATAACCAAAAGAGACTCACCATTGAGCCTCAGCTCGTCTCACTCCCCCAGTGGCTCACTACTAACAGCACTCTGGAGAATAGAGAAGATCTCTCTATGAATCACGTCAATTATCCTCCTACATCACTTTTTTATGATTGCGACTTAGTAAGATGCAGGCATTCTGTCCTCATGTTTTATCGTGCGCTCACTCTTTTGCTCCCGCTCCTCATGGCAGGAACGCTCCTAGCGGAGGAAGCTCTCTCACCGCCTACCTCACGACCAAACCCACACTACGAACCGCTACCGTTCGCCCCTAGCCTCCCAGATAAATTCTCTTGGAGCTCAGGCAAGACTGAGAAAAAACTCATCGCCCTCACCTTCGATGATGGACCACACCCTCAGCACACCCCCGCTCTGCTCGATATTCTGAAGCAGTATAACGTCAAGGCAACCTTCTTCACAGTAGGAAAGAATGTCGACCGCTATCCCGAGATCGCCGCGAGAATCATCGCAGAAGGGCATGAAATCGGTAACCACAGTTACTCCCACGGCGACCTCTCTAAGATGAGCGACTCAGAGATCCGTACCGAACTAGACCGCAGCAAGGACGCGATTAGAAGAGCCACTGGCGTCGAGCCAAAGATTATGCGCCCTCCCTACGGAGGTCTCGCACTCTTCCCGTTCCAACGGAGCTGGATCTACACGGAATATCAGTACCCGACGATCTTGTGGTCTGTAGATCCCTTTGATTGGCGCGATCGCAACTCTGCCCTCATTTCTCAGCGCCTCGTCGCAGGCGCTCATACGGGAGCGATCCTGCTCGCTCATGACATCCATGCTAGCACCATAGCCGCCATCCCAGATACGATCTACCAGCTCCAAAGTAAGGGCTACACCTTCACCACCGTCTCCCAGATGATCGCCCAAAAGAAGAATCAGAAGCCCAATAACGACAGCCAAGATTAATCTACTCCACCGCCCCCAGGCGCTGTGAGAAATATTCATCTTCAGTGATAAGAAAACTGGTCTAAAAGAAAAATACCTGTGACTTCCCCTTTTTGAGGTTGATCTATATCTAAGATCATACACACATAGATACTCTCATGAAAGCTACTGCCCTCTCATACCTCTTGCTCAGCGTTCTCGCCCTGTGCATCTCTAGCTGCTCTAACATCATGACATTAGGCGGCCTCTTTGCCCCACCAGAACCAGTAGTGCAGCCTACTCAACCACCTGTAGCCATTACTCCTACCAGAAGGCCACAGCTTACCCCATACGCACCAGCTCCTGGCACCAAGATCAAGTGGAACTCGGGTCGCTCTGACCAGCCTATCATCGCCCTTACCTTTGATGATGGACCACACCCGCAGAACACCCCTCGTCTCCTAGACATCCTTAACCGATACGGCGTCAAGGCCACCTTCTTCACCGTCGGACGTAATGTCGACATGTACCCACAGATCGTTCAGCGTATTATTGCTGAGGGTCACGAGATCGGCAACCACACCTACACTCACGGTAACCTCTCTAAGATGGGCGCCGCAGGTGTCCGCCAAGAACTCAACCGCGGGCGTGACGCGATCGCCCGAGCTGCGAACTACCAACCACGTGTCATGCGCCCTCCATACGGAGCACTCACTCCAGAGCAGCGTAATTGGATCTACTACGAATACGGCTACCCTACGATCCTCTGGAATGTAGATCCATATGACTGGAGAGACCGCGTCCCTAGCACCGTCGCTAGCAGACTCGTCTCAGGAGCCCGCCCAGGTGGTATCCTCCTCGCGCATGACCTGCACAAGACCACGGTCGACGCGATCCCTAGCACTCTAGAGCAACTCCTCGCTCAGGGCTACCACTTCATCACCGTATCCGAGCTCATTGCTCGCAGCACCACGTCGACCCTCTAGGTAGCTCTCTGACACAGAATAGTCTTTTTCCGATGACCACACCTCCATTCTGCTAAGAATGGGGGTGTTTTTCGACACAGATGTCACGATTCTGAGCTCTATTCTCCTTGCGTGAGCCTTGATCCCAGCTACACTTTTCAGTGTGAACCATGCTCCACATTATTCCGTTACCCTACACCTAGGGGCGAGTGCCTTTTCCCTTCTCGTTCTCGAGCATCATTCTGACGAGGATCTACAGCTAGAATACCTCGAACAACCGGTACCGATCGCACGAGACATCTTCCGCCAGGGCAAGGTCAAGCGCAGCACCATCGAGCAATGTGTCGACATCTTACAATCCTTCCAAGACGCCATCGGAGACTTTGGCCTCACCAAAGACGACATCAAGGTATCTGTCGCCACCAACATCATCAAGGAGGCGAGTAACTACACCATCTTCCTCAACCGACTAGAGATCGCTAGTGGGGTCAAGTTCACCGCCCTAGACAATGGAGCCATGACACAACTCATCCTGAAGAAGGTCAGGGACCATCACCAGGAAGTAGAGTTCTCAGAAGAGGGCAAGACCCTCGCCATTCACGTCGGCCCAGGGAACACCAGAGCACTCCTCCTCAATGATGGCATGGTCGAGCGCTTCACCACCTATCGCTTAGGATCTCACCGCACAGCGGAGGCGCTCCATAATTCACAACTCTCCGGCGAGGAATACCTCCGCGTCATCAGAGCGCATTGTGAACCTCATATTAATGCGATCAAGTACGACTACCGCCGAGAGAACATCAAGTACATGATCCTGATCGGTACCGAGATCCAGACCTCTGTCGCTCTCATTAATCCCGACCGCTCCTACTCTAGTGATCGTACAGCGTTTGCCGACTTTCTCGCCGAAAGCTCTCTCATGAATGAGGAGGAGAGACTCTCGGAATACCATCTAGATTACCACTCCGAGGACGGATTCCTCCCTGCCCTACAGATCAATGCGACTCTGCTGAATCTCTTTGATATCCAACAGCACTGGATCCCGACCTCTGAATATGACCGAGGTCTGCTCATGGATCTCAGTTATACGCATAAGAATAACCTCTCGCTAGACGAGGAGATTCTCCACGCCGCCCGCCTCCTGGCTAAGAAGTACGCGGCAGATCCCAATCATTACGAGCATGTTCTCTCCCAAGTCGAAACTCTCTTCCACCAAACCCAAGAGATTCATAACCTAAGCACGAAACAATTCAACCTGCTCAAGGTCGCCACCATCGTCCACGAGATCGGAGGCTACATCAGCCCTCGGATCCACCATAAGCATTCCTATCACCTCATTAAGCATAGTGAAATCTTCGGACTAGACGAACGTAATAGACAGATCATCGCGCTCGTCGCCAGATACCATAGACAGTCCCCGCCCAAAAATACACACAAGGAGTACATCGCACTCAGCCGAGAAGACCAACTCACGGTAAGTAAGCTCTCCGCCCTCCTTCGGGTTGCAGACTCACTAGATGCCTGCCAACAGCAAAACATCTTCCTCAAGAACGTCGTTCATGACAAGAATGGGCTCATCTTAGAAGTCACCGGTAGCCCAAATATCAATCTCGAGAGCCTCGCCCTATCCAATAAGGGGAACCTCTTTGAACAACTCTTCGGACTCACCCTCCAACTCCAACACATTTCCAATCTATCCCTATGATCCCATACACCAACCGAGAGCTCTCCTGGCTGGAATTCAACCAGCGCGTGCTAGAAGAGAGCAAGCGTCCAGATCTCCCTCTACTCGAGCGAGTCAAGTTCCTCGCGATCTCAGGGTCTAACCTCGACGAATTCTTCCAAGTGCGTATCGGGGGCCTCTCTCAGCAACAGCAAAATGGAGAGGTCATCACAGACCCGTCTGGGATGTCGATCAACCGACAACTCCATGAGACCAGAGCTCGTGCCAAGAGCATGATGCTCGACCAATACCAGCACTGGAACGAGAACCTCTCCCCCGCCCTCGCCGAACATGGGATCCATATCGTCTCGATTGCAGACCTGTCCACCGATGCTCGCCAAAAGGCTACAGATCAGGCGAACCGTGACATCCTACCCGTCCTCACCCCGATCGCACTCCAATACGAGGCCTCTAACCTCTCCATTCCCGCCCTGCAGATCTGCATCGTCTGCCAACTAGAATCCGAGAACGAAGAGCCGAGACATGCCATCGTCCCGATCCCTAGTAACCTTCCTCGCTTCATCCAGATACTCGACAGTCCAGACGAGGTCCAGTTCCTCCTCCTAGAGGACCTTATTGCTTCCCAACTGAGCGAGATCTTCCCGCATGAACGCGTCTCAGAGTACACCTTCTTCCGTATCACTAAGAACAGTGACATCGTCCTCGAGGATGAAGAGGCCAGAGACCTCGCCAATGAGATGCAACAAGTCCTCATGCAGCGCCAGTTCGGAGACGCGGTCAGAGTAGAGCTCGCCAGCTCGACCTCAGATGAACTCATCGAGGTCATCAGCCAACATACGGGAGCTAATGAGAACCACTTCATCACCCTAGACGGACCTCTCGGCATCAGTGAGTTCTTCCCGCTCTCACAGATCCTCGGGTTCGAGGACCTCAAGTTCCAACCATGGCACTCTCACTCCTCGACCTCCTTTGACCAAGAGGAGTCGATCTTTGATACCCTCGATGACTCGAGCATCACCCTCTTCCACCCATACGAATCATTCGACCCCGTCATCAGAATGATCGAGGAGGCCTCAGAGGACCCACAGACTCTCGCTATCAAGCAAGTCCTCTACCGTACCGCCTCTAAGTCGCGCATCATCGCCGCCCTCATCAAGGCCGCCCTCAATGGCAAGCAAGTCACCGTCCTCATCGAGCTCAAGGCCCGCTTCGATGAGGCTCGTAACCTCCTCCGCGCGGAAGAACTCAGACGCGCCGGCGTACAAGTCATCTACGGGGTCAAAGGGTATAAAACACATGCCAAAGCCACCCTAATCGTACGTAAGACCCCTCTCGGGATCAAACGATACGTCCACCTCGGCACAGGGAACTATAATGAGACTACCGCTAATCTCTACACCGACGTCTCCTACCTCTCGAGCAATCCAGAGCTCGGCAGTGATGCCTCTCTCTTCTTCAATATGCTCACGGGCCACTCTAAGATGACGCGCTTCCAAAAGCTCAAACCCGCGCCCACGCACATGAAGCAACACATCATCGAGCTCATTCAGCGTGAAGCAGACCTAGCCTCTCAGGGACAACCCGCGCGCATCCTCGGCAAGATGAACTCGCTACAAGACCCAGAGGTCATCACAGCTCTGTATCAAGCCTCTCAAGCTGGTGTACAAATCCAGCTCAACGTCAGAGGCATCTGCTGCCTCCAACCAGGCATCCAGGGACAGTCCGAGAACATCCGAGTCGTCTCCATCATCGATCGCTACCTCGAGCACACCAGAGCCTTCTACTTCGAGCAAGCGGGAGCGCAAAAGACCTTCATCTCCTCTGCCGACTGGATGGTCAGGAATCTAGACAAACGACTAGAACTCATGATCCCCATCGAGGATGAGAAGAATAAGAAGCGCCTCATCAGCTACCTAGAGGCCTGCTTCAGGGATAATACCAATGCCTACCGCATCCTAGAAGACGGTCGATCTGCACGCGTCCCCGCGAATCCAGAGGCCCCGTTCCGCTTCCAAGAACACCTCTACAACCAAGCAGTCCGCAAGAGCCAAGCAGCTCAAGAAGGGAATGCCATGTCGTTCGAACCTCACATCGGTATCAATCTCTAGATGCACTCGTACACCTTCTACTTCGCCGGCGAACTCTTTAGCCAAAAGCACCTCACCGGCAATGCGCTCCTCGCCCAGGCGATCTACACCCTCTCAGAGGGCAAGTACCTGCCCATCCTCCCCCAGGACCTAGAGTTCAGGGAGATCACCCCACAAGCCATTCGGGACCAAGACCTCCTCAGCCTGCTCCAGTGCGACCTCGCTCTCTTTAACTTCGACGGCCCAGAGCTCGACTCAGGAACCGTCGTCGAGTTCATGTTTGCTAAGTTTGCCGACATCCCCTCCGTCTTATTACGGACCGACTTTCGCGAAGGAGGAGATCAATCCGACGGCGGCGAACCATGGAACCTCATGTGTAGCTTCTACCCTCGTACCGAGACCGTCCTCGCCAGCTGCCTCGACACCACCTCATCCGCAGGACACCAGCGCCAATCGCTCGACTCATACGACGCATCCATCCTAGAGCAGAACCTACAGGCGCACCAAGCCGCCATCAACCTGACAGCCCAGCACATCATCGACGCATTCGACCAGGTCAT
>WTJZ01000174.1 GCA_011524615.1 Akkermansiaceae bacterium
GATCAGAGAAGTCATCACAGATTTGTGGGGTCCAGAGGGCGATCTGGCGGTATTTGAAGACGCCGTAGTCGTTCAGAGTCTTGTTGAGCACTTTAGCGACCCCTTTGATACGAGTAAGGTCGTCTTGCTCGTCTTGCTCCAGGGTCTCGGTGTAAACCAGACCATATTTCTCGTCATCCTTAAGGCGTCCGGACTCTAGGTCCGCGGCGAAGAACTGCAGGTTCTTCTGGCGGAGCTCGGCTTTCTCCTCCTCGGTCTCGTTCACTGTGAACTCGTCGTCAGTATCAGAGGGCGTCGGCTCACTCGCAGGAGCAGTGGTGGCGGCATTCTGCGCTGCTTCGAGGTCGCTCTGCGCTGCGCTGAGTGCGGTGTTGCAGGAGCTAAGGTCTGCCTGAGATGCGCCCAGATCACTCTGACACGTTCCGAGATCGTTCTGACAGGTGCTAAGATCACTCTGACATGTGCTGAGGTCATTCTGACAGGTGGTGAGCGCTGATTGCGCGGCATCTAGCTCTGCCTGTAGGGTAGAGACCTTAGAGCTTACGCCATCAAGGTCGCCACTCGCAAGGCCGAGACCACCAGTAAGAGCCGCAACCTTAGCGGTGAGGGCATTATCGGTATCAGCGGACTGTGCGGCAGCCTTATCCGCAGCGTCAGTCGCCTTGGCGAGGTCTGCGGTGAGTTCCTTCACCTTAAGCTCAGAGGCATCAAGGTCTGACTGGAGACCGAGGCGTGCCTTCTTACAGGCTTCTAGCTGGCTCTGAAGCTTAGTGGTATCAGCATCGCCCTGCTTCGGCGCAGGCTTGTTACTGTTAGCGTTTGAGACATTGATCTGGCTACGGCGTGCCCAGATAAGCCAACCGAGAAAGAGGCCTAAGAGCAACACGGGCACTGCCAGGAGAAGGTTATGCGTTATGAGGGTTACGAAGAAGTAGCTAATTGCATCCATAGTATAGTGTATGTGTTAGAGGGTAAAATTGTTGTGTGGTGAATAGAGGAGGGGAGAAGATTATTTAATGAGGATCTCTACCTTGCGGTCGTCCGCACTGCTGCCTGTGCTCTGAGCCTTTGACGAACCAAAGGAGGCAACCGTAAAGATCTCCTTACTGATGCCGCGGGCTTCTAGGTCAGAGAGAACCTGCAGGGCACGCTTGCGGCTGAGCTCTTGGTTAAACTTAACATTGCCAGTAGAGTCTGCATGCCCACCGATGACGAACTGAGCGTCTGCGCCATGCTTCTTAATGGCTTCTGCCAGGGCATCTACCTTAAAGATTTCTGGACCTTGGACTTCACTTGAGGAGGAGGCGAAGAGGACGCGGTTGAGGTCTAGGGCCTTGCTGAGGGGCTCTAGATCCGCCTCGGCGATCTGTGATTCACGCTGGTAGGATGGGTAGTGATAGGTGGAGGGGAAGATTTTTAGCCCGCTTACCGAAGGGGTGAACCCAAACTCCTGGAGGCTGCTCACCCAATCCGAACTCAGGAAGGAAGTAGCGAATCCACTGAGATTCAGAGCCTGACCGTTCAGTGAGTATCCACGACGAGCAGCGCGGTCTGAGTAGTAGGCGTTATGCCATTGCACGAAGTCTGGACCGTAGAATGCCGGAGGCGCATCTGTAAAGGGATCTGTCTTTACGCCATCGCGCTCTGCAAACTGATAGGGCGCCAGATCCAGATCATCCGGGATGGTGCCAGAGGCGACGACTCCAGCCCCTGCAATGTTCGTGTTCAGTACCGCATCCTTAGCCGGGATGAGGTTAAAGCTAGGCTTTAGCGCGATGCCAGCGGCAGCGGCGGAGGCGATGAACCGCTTTTGGAGGCGCTCTGTCATGTCGCCGTATGCGTTAAGCTCGTTCGTCTTAGCGTTGATGCTGAGTCCACGATCCCCTGGTAGGGCGAAGAAGCTTCTGATCCAGCCCTGTGAGGCCTCAGATCCATTGACCATCGTAGGGTTGATGAAGTAGCCTTTCTCACTGTATTCTCCGCCCTTGGCGAAGAAGACGGAGCCGTTCTCTGCGTTTTCCTTAGCAAAGATATTATCCCAAGTGCCCTCATGGAGGTCGCCATTTACGGCGACAACGTCTTGCTTCTTAGTGATCGCAAGGGAGCCGTAGGTCTTGAGGTCATCAGTAACAAAGGCACGAGGTGCACCGCGTTCGACATCGCTGACGAGCTGTCTGACGGCGTCGCGATCAGCCTTCGTAGCCGTGATCCCGCTTAGGGATACATCGAGGTGGTCGACCTCGACCTCCGGATTATCCACACCCGCTGCGACCATGGCGTCAAGGGCGGCCTTCTCGACTGCAGGCTTGCCTGAGTCGTTGTAACTACTCCGTTGAAAGATCGCCATGATCAATGGGAGAACAACTAGAGCGAGTAAAATGACAATAACTTTCATATTTTCCGATTCCCTTATAAAGAGTCGCTCCGTGCATAACAAGTCACAATTTAAATCCGTTTATAACTCTTATGCAATCCCTACACGCGGTAGGGGGTGGCGCAGGGGGGATTATGACTCGACATCGATCACATCGGTGTCGTCGTCAGCCTTATCCTTCTTTGGCTTACGGCCCAGGAGGCGGGAGGCATCAAACCCGAGAGTGCGGAGACAGGCGAGGAGGATGGGGATGACGGCGGCATCATCGAGCAGACCGACGGGGAGGACGGCATCAGGGATAATGTCCACTGGATTGATGAGGTAAAGGACTGAGAGAATGGCGCCGAGGGCTGCAAATAGTTTTTTCATTACCCCTATAGAGCGAGGTAGGGGCGTTATAATGTCACGATATATTTTATAATCGGGTGAGTTTTTTCTTTATGCGAGGCAGATCCTCCCCTAAGAGCGTGGGCAAAATGTTAGACATTAAGCAATTCCGTGAAGATGCAGAGGCGATCAAAGCACGCCTCCAGACTCGTTTTGACTCCTCTGCAGACCTTGTAGATGAAGTCCTCCAGTGTGATGTTACGCGCCGTGAGGCAGAGACGAAGAAGCAGGACCTCCAATCCCAAAGAAAGAAGATGTCTAAGGAGAT
>WTJZ01000252.1 GCA_011524615.1 Akkermansiaceae bacterium
AGAATGGACTGCGATTACTGAAGCTGATTGATAATTTATTAGAGTTGGTGAAGTTCGACTTGAATGAGGCACAGGTACAATATTCTTCCGTTCATATAGATGACTTCTTCAACTTTTTTTCCCTAAGGATCGCTCCGTTATTAGAGCGCAAGGGCTTACGCTATGAAAAAGACTGGGTGAATTCGGGACAAATTCTAGAACTTGATGAGAATAAGCTCGATCAGATTCTTAACAACTTAGTCATTAATGCCATTAAGTTTACCCCCAGTGGAGGAAAGATCCGTGTCTTTTACCATTATGACCATGGAGAGTTCGTGTTTGGCGTGCAGGATAATGGGGTCGGGATGAGTCAGGAAGCGCAGAAAAAGATTTTTACGAGGTTTTGGCAAGAGAGCTCGAGTGCCAATCGTCGCTTTAGAGGGACGGGAATTGGTCTTAACTTGGTCAAGAATATGGTTGCTGCCATGGAGGGGACGATTGCAATTGATTCAACGCTCGGGGAAGGAACCTGCTTTACCGTTAAGCTTCCTGCGAAAGTAGGGCAAGCTGGCAACGAAGGAGATCAAGAGGCTCCATCAAGCATGGGAGTAATCGAAGCGTACCACAAGGAGGCCTCTTTCTCTGGGGCTGAATTGGAAAGTTACCGAGATTCAGAGGCAGTCGAGATTGTTTATAATGGCTCGGATGAGAAAGAAGCTAAGCTAGTTCTCGTAGCAGATGATGAGCCTGAGTTAAGGGTTTTTATTACTGAGTGCTTGCAGGAGCATCATCGCGTATTGGCCTGTCAGGATGGCGGTATGGCGATTAGATTGGCAAAGGAATATCAGCCTGATTTGATCGTACTCGATTACATGATGCCGTCTATGGATGGGATAGATGTCGTTAAGGTGCTCAAGCAAGACCCTGATCTCATCGAGACCCCAGTAGTCATGTTGACGGCTCGAGCTGATAATGAGCTGAAGTTGAGGGCTCTGGGGCAAGGGGTTCTCGATTTCTTACCTAAACCGTTTTCGCCAGTAGAGCTCCAACTCCGGATTAGTAACCTGCTCACTCAAGATGGATACAAGCGCGAAGTACAGAAGAAGTCACAAGAGCTAGAGGCAACGATGGAGAAGCTTGTTGAGAGTGAAACGAAGTTAATCCAAAACGAACAACTCGCGGCTCTGGGCAGGATGAGTGCTGGACTGATTCATGAAATCAATAATCCGCTGAATTACTCTAAGACAGCGAGCACGCTCCTAAAAAGGGACATAGATGCGGGTAAGGAGTTAGACCCTGAAGATGTTAGTGATTACTTAGAGGATATCACAGAGGGGGTCGAGCGGGTGTCTGAAATTGTGGCAGATTTACGTGGATTTGCGACGAACTCTAATATGGAGCTTAAAGTTGTAGAGCTCCAGCCCGTCTTAGCGAAATCGAAGAAGTTGCTAGCGGATCAGTTATCACAGCATAATATTAAGTTGACTCTGGATATGCCGACTTCAATTGGGGTTGTGGCTAATGAGCTTAAGCTTTCACAGATCTTTGTGAACATGCTACAGAACTCGATTTATGCACTGGCGGACGTACAGAGGGATAAGCAGATCCGATTGACTGCGTACGAAGAAGGAGAACGAGTGATAGTGAAGATTTGGGATAATGGGTGTGGAATTGAGAAGGATAAGGTTCAGAGAATCTTTGAACCTTTCTATACGACCCGAGACGTTGGGCAGGGAATGGGGCTTGGCCTTAGTATTGTAAGTAAGACTCTGACTGACTTCGGGGCCGAGTTAACTCTCCACAGTGAATTACAAAAATTTACGGAATTTATACTTTCGTTTGAAGCGAAAGAAAGATAAACCTTAACAAGATATTTTAAATAAACGATGGCAATGCACTACGAATACAAAAAGTATAAGATACTTTTTGCAGATGATGAGGTTAAAGCGTGTAAGTATTTTACAAAAGCTTTTGAGGATATTTTTGATATTATTACCTGTAAGGATGGCTCTGAAGCGGTTAGTGCATTGCAAGAGCATGGTGATGAGATCGGAATTATTGTAACAGATCAACGTATGCCTGAGATGACAGGGGTCGAATTACTAGACTATGCTAACAAGGAAGTTCCTAATGCTATTAGAATTCTCTCTACGGCCTACTCCGACCTCAACTCAGCAGTGGATGCGGTGAACAGAGGTCAGATCTATAAGTATATTACTAAGCCTTGGGATATTGCTGGATTAGAAGCGATCTTAAGACGTGCGATGGAGTATTTCTTGATAAAGCAAGAGCGAGAAGAATTATTAAGTTCAAAGCTCTCATCGCTGCAAAGAATCTTAGCGATATCTCGCGTTACGACAGTCGCTGTAGCGCCTGCGATCAAAAAGATGGATCTCAAGCATGGGGAGGCAACCTTCTATTCCTTACTCCGATTAGGGCTGAGTGTGTCAGATCAGATCGACCTAGGTCTTGATGATCTCTTGAGTTCCGCACATCAATTGTCAGGCTTCTATGAGTCGTATAAACAGAACAATCAGGCGAGACTGGATGCAATGTTAGATTTTACGCTTCCTGGTGTCTCGTTGGGCGAGGCTAAGTCTCAGGTGGCATCATTGCTTGGTGGTGAGCTCAATGGAGATCAAGTGGTGAATCTAGATGAGGAATTGTTGCATGGTTTAATCGAAGAAGTTTTTGGCTTTGCTCAGCGTCCAGACCGTCTTGAGCGGCTTAATGTAGTATTACCTCTGTTAATCCTGATAGGAGAAGAGGGGCACGTACTACAGCGTGAAGCGAATTGCTTCCACTTTATGCCACAGAAGGAGACGGATAGTGCATTAGCATTGTTCTTAGATGATGAGATTGTGCTTTCTTCTCTGGGGAAAGTATAATACAGGTGTGTAGGAGGTTAGGATGAAATTATTTAATGACCGATTAGTACTTGAGGAGTTAGCGCACGAGACGAAGTACTCAGTGGATGCGCTAGCGGAGCATTTTTCTGTTTCATCAAGACAGTTTCGTTACGCATTTGAGCAGGAATTTGGTACTACTCCAAAGTCATGGATGAAGGAATGTCGTGTGCGACGGGCTCTGAACTTAATTGAACAGGGCGTCCCCTTTGATACGATTTGGCGAGAATTACATTATTCTACTCTCGGTCATATGCGTACTGAAATAAAAAGTCTCACAGGCACTACTCCAAATAAGATCAATCTCTATGCTAAGGTGAATAAGGTTCGCCTAGATAAGATGTAGTACACTGAAAGGCAGCTCTTTTGATTAGCGACGTCAATGGAGCTTCCCTTTCTGGTGCTAATAATCTAACCGTGGATTAGCCTGTTTCTTAACTTCTTAAAAGCAATAGGGACTTTAAGCCTTCTTCTATCTGTAGTGATTCAAACCTCTTATGAGTCAGAGGAGAGAGAAGGTGTTTTTTAGCCTTTTGATACCAGCATGGGCTCTTCCAGTTGCCTCTTCTAAGGTTCTTCTGAGAGATATCGAGATCTGAAATCATTTGTTGTAAGACATGTGAGGATTTACAGGTCTTACCGGTAGAGAGTAAGAACTTCTCTACATCATGTAAGCTTGTGATCGCCTCGTACAGATGTTGATCATAGTAGACCTGAGACTTAGAGGTGAGTAATTGTAGCTCAAACTTGGATTCCGATAACTCTAAAGCCGCTTGAGCGATACCATATTTGATATTACAGATGAGGAATGTATCTAATTCGGATTTGCTTTCTAGGCAGGTCAGTTGTTTTCTAAGGATGCTAAGGCAATCGTAGTGACGGTTGTGGTGGTAATAAATATCCGCGATCAGTAGGCTTGATAATGTGGCGTACGGATGACGCATGACATGAAACTGATTATAAACCTGCTTATATGATGTCGTTAGAAGTTGTATCTGGTCATCATTCGGAGAGCTCTCCTTGTATTCGTCCTGCCATTCAGTGAGGTATAATTCGAACTTGGCTAAATTATAAGCGGGGGAGTTATAGCGGTAGAGAGAGTCACCATAACACTTCATTTCACTCCTCTTGAATTCAGAAGATTTGTTGAAATCACCTTGTTGAAGGGAAAGTTTAGCCTTGAGGGCTAATAACTTACGATGGAGGAGGGTAGAGTCGAGTTGATACAGAGTGATAATGCTCTCCATCGTAGAAAGATTATTGGCTACGAGAGAATCTTTGCCTAGTTCTAGAGCGAACTTGGTCTTCTTTAGAAGAAGAAATAGGAGGATAATGTTTTGCTTCTCTAGATCTTTTTCAGAGAGTTCGCTTGCTCCTTTTTTATGCGCACTGATAGCGTTCTCGATTGGTTGAACAAGTTGATCGATAATGGAGAGAGCCTTACAATTGCATCCAGTTCTAGAATAGGCTTCTGCCTGCATTTGAGTCGCTTGGGTCAGGAAGTTCTGAGAACTGGTTGCATTATCAATCAGCATTCTCGCTTGCGTGAGTTCATTGCTTGCTTGGTGTGTCTTGTGGTTGACGAGATGGAGATAGGCAGTGAGAAGGGAGATTTGTGTATCGAGCTTGTTGGATAGCTCGGCGGGGAAGGTGATTAGGCTACTGTTTCTGTATTGAGTAACGTAGTCAAGGCGGTCGGAAGCATAGAGATAGCTCTGTAGGATAATGTAAAAGCGTGACTCATTCAGAAGCCCCAACAAGGTAAGATGCAGAGAGGTTTTGTGTGAGTTTTTTGAATTTAGGCTATGAAGCGTCGCACATACTTGGAGTGCTAATCCGGCTCCATCCAGTTGAGACTTATCAGTGATTCGTCCGTTGTTGAGGTAGTTGTTGAGACTATGCAGTATTGTGACGGCTTCTTCAATGAGCGAAAAGAGGGTAGCGGTATATTCGCTTGGTGATAATGGGTAACTCAGATTTTTTTCCTTTTCTTGAAGCTTACTGAGCAATTGTGATTGGTAAAAAAGAAAGCCATTTTCAAAGTGCTGGCTATTGGGGAAATACTCGAGATTGACACATTCTTCTAATAATTCGATAACACGCTTATCTTGTTTGGCATATTCATTGTTCAGGGCCTCTAGTTCACTGTAGTGGAGATTCCAATGGATAATTTCATCTTCGTAACGTTGGCATAAGGTATCGTACTTTGACCATGCTGACTGCGCTTCATATCTGAGACGCTGGTGATAGTGTTGTGGTGATTTGACCGCTCTGCATAATGAGAGACACGCGACGAGGGTACTGCTCGATAAAGTGTTGAGCGTAAGGGTGACCAGCGTGTTTAGCTCCTCAGCAGGTTTATCAAGCTTCTGAGAGAGCCACTGGGTAAGTGTGTCGTAATATGATTCTGTAAAATGTGCAATTTGCGGAACGTAAAGCAGTTGTGTAAAGGCCGCTACCAAGATGGCGAGTAAGAGGAACCATTGAATATAGATGAGCAGAGATGGCGATGCACTCATTCCTTCTGGCCGAAGGACTAGAGGGGCGAGCGGCGCCTTAGGTTTTGGAGGAATTGATTTCTGCGAATCTAATATCATCTTAGTTAATATACCTTAAAGAGTGGTAATTTTTAAGAGGATTTTATCAAGGAGCGAGATTTCTCAAAACTGATTTTTTAATCACAATTACGCGACTGGAGGTGCCAGATAAAACTCATTTCTTAGAGATTATTAAAATTAATATTTAGTAACAATTCAATGCGTTCACAATTTATCCCTACCTTAGGGGCAATGTGGTCGTAATTTAATTAATTGTGTACCCATCACTCACGGTAAAGACTCGTTGTCCATCCGCGCCCCCTGGGAACGTCACCACGATGTCGTATGTGCCAGCAGTGAGACCAGAGAGTCCTTCATCAAAGTCGAAGGTGGCCCAGTATCGATCGATGGTTGTTCCATCCGTTGTGCGAGAGATATTAGTAGCTGCTAACCCTCCAACGGTGATGGACTGTATGTCGACGGTGTTTCCGTTATTAGCGTTAGTAAGGCCGGGAACACTATTAATTACAGTCGTTCCTTGGAGTCCTGTTACACCTGTGAGATCGAGATGGGTGGTGACGATATTACTGATTAAAGGCGCGCCTGTCATGAAATTCACCTCAACAGTATTGAGCGATTCATTGTACACAATTAGGTTATCATAGGCAGCTTGTTCATCCGTAGTCATTGTGTAGTCTGAACGCAGCAAATCTGTAGATGTATCTTCTTGGAGGTCGGATGAGAGATCGAAGAATTCTACAATGGGAGTGTTCGAGTTGTCATGCGGATCGTCGTGTATATTAAGCTTATAATTCCCGTAGCGGATTGTGCGTCCCTCGGGAGTGTCATCGAACATTTCAGAGACGATATATCGTTCTGTGTTATCGGTGTTATTGATAATGGGAATGAGGCTAACGCCATCTAGGTCTTCACCAAGAGAGTTAGGAGTGATGCCCATTAATTCGCACATCGTAGGGAAGAGGTCTACTCCATTGACGAGGGTTGAGCGCACCTGTTGTGTGGTTCCTCCTGCTGGGCGGATGAGCAGGGGTACATGAATACCTCCTTCATAGATGGATCCTTTGCCATGTGTCGTAGGGAAGAGGTTAGTATCATTCATTACTCCACCAGGGGTTCCATTATCACCGATGAGGATGACGGTCGTAGACGCTAAGTCGACCCCGTCTAGTAGTCGTTGGAGCTCTTGGTCGAGGGCCCAGAGCATAGACTTATATTGTCCTCGGTTACTGCCAGTGGCACCAGTATAGGAGATGCCATTAATAGTAGGGGCTGGATGGAATGGGGAGTGAGGCGCATTAAAGGCGACCCATGCTAGCCAGTTGTTGCCCGCGTTTTCTTGGTCGCTAATAAATTCCAGAGTATCCGTTACGTTCACAGAGGTAGCATATTCAGTCTCATTTTCGGCATTACCCGCTCTATTGATTGTATTCTCATCAATATCAGATCGCACCCAGTTCTGGTAGTCTGTGATATTGCCGTTAATCGCGCCGAAGAAGTGATCCCATCCGTCAGCTTGCGGGCCGCGCTCAGTGGTGCCTGTGCCGAGATGCCATTTACCGAAGAGGCCGGTAGTATAGGCAACGCCCGCAGTGTCTACGGCCTCAGCAATAGTCATGATCGCATCCGCGTCTCTGGTGCTGGTCGAGTTGCCAGGAGATCCTACGCCGGTACTTGATGGGTGTCGCCCACTCATGATGGCCATTCTAGTCGTGGAGCACATGGGTTCAACATAGGCGTTCTCGAACCGAATGGATTCTGTGGCTAAGTTCTCTAGGTTGGCCATGCTAGGTAAGTCGGTTCCTCCAGTGGTCCCAAAGGCTCCATCAATATTATCGACTGGGCTCGAATCAATCCCCCAGTCGTCTATGATAATGAATAGAACATTCGATGTTCCTGAAATCGTTTGTTCATATGATCCTGTGAGGAGCGTGGAGTCGTTAGGAAAGCGAACCGTAAGGGCTGCGACTCCGGAGATGGTCGCGGCATCATAGTAGATCGTGATCTGATCAGCGCTAGGGCGAGAGACTACTTCGACAGCCTCGCCATTGAGAGTGACAAGTTCAGGCATGATGTCTAAATCGGCAGGACCGCTACTATCCAGCGTAATGGTGACTATGTTGACTTGAGTGGTCTCATTAATAGAGTCGAGATCGTAACCAGTGTCATCGAAGTCAAGTACCGCCTCCTTGCTGATTTGGTAAAACTTCTGCGCATCGACACCCTCAGAGTCAGTGATGGTCGCCGTTGCAATTCCATCTGTTGTGGCGGTAATAGTTGTGTCGATCATTTCATCAAATGACTCGAGATTGTCACTGGATGAGACTTCATAGACGCCGCCTTCTACCCCGCGCCATGTGATAGTGATCTCATCAGAACCGTTTGGTGTAGAGATAGAGATATCAGAAATTGCAGACTCAGGACCTCCTTGGGCATAGACGACTGCACTAGCAGGCATCGTGAAGTCGTTATTGTTACGAGTATCACTGTTGTTATAGGTGTCACCGCTAGGCTCGGAATAGTAGCGACGAGCAATGTTGTATGGGAACCTTGGTTCTCCGTCTTCCTCGATACACACGAAGTAAGCTCTGACCCCGTTAGGGAACTCAGGAGTAACACAGTAGCGGGTGTTAAACTCGTCAAGGTCGAAGTCTACGCCGAGTTGGTTATAAATCCCCACAGACTTCTCTACATCACCAAGGTACTCATAATCCTGCATGTATGTACCACGCGGACTGGTGGAAGAGACAGGAGGTCCGTCTTGCGTAGCACTATCGAAGGATCCTTTAATTCTTAATGCCCATTCAGGATAGGCATCCCTTAGAGATCCATCAGTTTCTAGGTCAGGACGTGCTTGGTACCCCGAAATCATTCGGCGAACTCCCGAGGTCGCATCCATAGGGTCACTATAGCCATAGGGGCCGTAGATAGGGAGTCCATCAATCACCCATCCAAGGATAGGGCTATGCTGGCCATTTCCCCCGATGACTTCAGTATATTCATCGGTATCTTCATTGTAGGTGACAGAATCTCCTAGTTGGTAGCGCAGGGCAGGAGGGTTGGCATGATAGTGGTAGGTCTCCGTTGCCTGGTGTGCGTTAGAGCTATCGAATGTGTTCGACTCATTAACGTAGGCATCCTGCTCCCAATACCCCGTGCCCACGACGGTTGTGTCATTTGCAGAATCCCAAGAAAATGCATCTCTGGAGTCATACATTGATACTCCATCTACAAACATCCCGATTGCTCCACTACTTGTTTCTGTCCTAGTAAGCGGAATCGCAGGATTGGCGGGGTCGGCATGAATAGGGAAGCTCGCTGTAAACGCCCATGAGCCCGGCCAGTTGTTAAAGAGAAAGGTGCGGGTCTCCTTATTCTGCCACCATGGCCCCATTACATGAGAGCCTAATCCTGAAGAGCGCACATAAACATAGTCTGCATCATAGCTGATCTCATGCACCCCCGCATACACAGGTTCTGTCTGTCCAGTGCCCGCACTAGGATGACTCCAAGTTGTGTAGCTGGTCTTATTAGTAATGTCTGATTCATAACCGTAGATACGTGCGTAATTCCTAGAGCCTTCTAAGTACCAACTATCTAGTAAGGGGGTCGCATGGACTAATTGGGTCAGTAGAACTAAGGAAAGGGTTTTCAGCATAGGTCTGATTAAACTACCAAAAATTGAGAAAGTTTCACGTCAAAAACCATTTTTATGTAGGGACGCTTCCTTTTCGAGCTCCTGAATTACCATTGGCACATATTTACGTGTAGGTTATTGATATGTGGTTTCTAGGTGTTTTTGCACGTATATTCTATATTTTAATATTTGGATAAATATGGATATTTTGTGATTACGATTTTTTCTTTGTTTTTTGGTGTCATCGTGCACTTTTTTGAGTGTTATTTAATTTTTGTTGTCAATTTATGTTCTTCAGTGTACTGCGAGGTGTCATTTTTGGGCTTTTATTCTTTTTTTAGGAATTGAGTGCAAAATTGAGGAACAACAACGAAAAAAACATGAATAAGAAACTAACAATCGCTGCATTTGTGGCTTGTGTAGCACAGTCTAGTGCTATCATCTCGCTGTCGAATGGAGATTTGACAGTTGATATTAGTGAAGTTAATGGAGCAATTGATCTCTATCAATTCACTGATGAGAACGGAGTAACATCTGATTACTTTAACCTTGGGGCTCCTGTCTCAGATTATGGTTTTCAGATTGGGACTGATACTAGTACTTTTGCTTACGCAAACACCTCTGACGCGATCAGTGGTGGCATGATAATTACATCAGTAACTAGTGTTGGTACTGGAGTACAGGTATCAGGTGTATATACAGGAGCTGGAACGTCGGTTAGCTTTAATCGTGTCTACTCACTAGTAGCAGGTCAAGATAACCTTAAGGTAACGACAACACTGACGAATGAAGCGGCAGCTAATTCTGTTAGAATGTTTGATACATTTGATCCAGACCAAGGAAGTGGTTTAGGTGTTGGTACACAAACTTACAATGATGTTTACAATGTTTCAGGTCATACTCTTGCCTCTGCTTACATTGACTCATCAGGGTATAACCACACAGCCATTCTGTACGCTGAGGACGGACAGTCTCCTGTACTTGCTGCAGGTGGTCCATTCCAGATTAACAATGGTTCAGCTCTTAATAGCTTCTTCGATGCACCTGTTGATGGAGAGGGAACATATGCCGATATGGGGATTCACATTGGTTTCGAGGAGTTTCTTGAGACTGGAGAATCAGTGGAATTCACATACTTCCTTGCTACGGCTGAGACCATTGAAGCTGTCGTTGATGATGTAGGTACGACAGTTCCAGAGCCTACTACAACAGGTCTTGCTGCAGCTGGTCTACTCGGTCTACTTGTTCGCAGAAGACGCTAGTCTTGGTAGCAAATAATGAGAACTCAAAAGGCGCAGGTAATTACCTGCGCCTTTTTTCAATTAATGGATGGTTGTCGAGATGGGTTATATCCCTTCTTCTGAGAAATAGCCTGCTTCGATGAGGGTATCCTGCCAAGGGTTAAGGATCACATTGTTTTTGTATACTCGGTATGCTCTATCAATCCATGTGTGGGCTTTTTTAGACTCGCCATTTTCCAAGAATTTGACGGCATTAACGAAGTAGTAGATAGGAGAGTCTGTGGTAAAGTCGTACTTTTCTTCAATGACCTTTGCCTCCTCAGCAAGACCTTGCTTCTTCATGGAGATGTAGACTTTGAGTTCTGAGAGGTAGTAGAGAGGATTGGTGCTATCTCCTTCCAGTGTTGAAATAATTTTGGTGAAGTATGAGTTAGCGAGAGCCCATTGGTGTTGGACGTAATGAAGTTCACCAAGATTGAAGAGTATATTGACGTTCTCTGGTTCTAACTCTAGGGCTTTTTGTTGTGTGGCAATCGCTTTCGCTAAATCCTTTAGCTCTGTGTATGCAGCGGACTTAACGCCTAAAAGGGTAGTGTTTTGCTTTAATATTTTTTCCGCTTCATTAATAATATTGATAGCCTCACTTGGTTGCTTATTCCTTAGGCATAATTTTGCTTCCTTAATGAGTTGTATATATTCGAGCTTTGTCTCTGGCTCTAGAGAGTCAAATGTAAGAGGTTCAGCGGAATAAGACGAGTTGATAAGTAAAGGTAGTAAAATTACACTACTAATATGACGTGAAAATCTTTTTAATTTCATGTGTTTCTTATGGCATAAATGAGTGGGAAGTAAATTTAATTATTGATTAATTGAATGATATGAGAGATGGCGTATGTGCGAGTAGTTCTGCTCATGAAATAGTAAATTTTCGATAATGAAAAAAGTTGTTAAATGTGGGGCGTGTAAAAAGAAGGTAGACTTTGGTGAAGTAGCCATAGGAGAGTCCCTTGATTGCCCTCATTGCGGAAAGAGGTTGAGCTATCCTCGATCATTACAAGGGACTATGCAGGTAGAGGGAGACCCGCTTCCTGAAGGGTTTAAGAAGAAGTCGAGTGACAGCAGACTCATAGTTAATAGTAAGAAGAGAAAAGAAGAGTCGGAGAATATCGATTTGGAAAACTTTGCTGCCCAACTGAAACAAGAATTGGTCGGACTCGTAGATGCTAAGCTGAACATCGAAAAGCCGAAGAGGCCAGATCTGCCTCTCCAGGAAGCTGATCCTGACGATACAAACTCGACTGCGCGTCTCAAGGGGCGTACGCAAGAGGTCTCTACATTCTTATCGGGGGAGTCTGAACGAGAAGTAGGTAAGAGGAGAAAATATGATTATGATAGGAGCTGGTTAGGACGTGCTCGTAGATTATGGGTAGCGCACCAGTTGGCCTTTATTATCAGCGCTTGCATTTTGGCTTTGCTTGCTCTTAGTGGTGTCATCTTGTTCTCCCAGTCAGAGACAGCACGTAGAGTTTATCAAACTCATGTTGCAAATCGTGTGACGTTACTCAAAGGGGCTATATCTAAGTATCCCCGAGCGCTCTTAGTACAACCTGCGGTTAAGGAGGCTGAGGCGGCCGAAGAATTAATCGAGGAGGAGGAAGTGTTAAACATACTGGTGGATCAAGACTTAAAAGACGCTTATGATGTTGCAGAGGAGTTCTTAGATGCTCAGACGATTACAAGAGCGATGAAGTTCTGCTTCTTATCGCATGTACATAAGAAAAACTTCTACAAATATTGGAGTGTTGAAAAAGGGTATAAGGGGCTGGCTCTACAGAATTATCGTGAATTGGATCAAAATATTTGGCTCTTTATCTTCTCATATTTGACGGTGGAGGGGGATACTCGCTTCCTGCCACTCATCATGAATAGCGATGGGGTGATCAAATTAGACTGGAAGAATTATCGGGCGGTGGAGGAAATGTCTATCGATGAATTCTTGGAATTCGAAGGGCAAAGGCCTGTAGGCTTGCGAGCGATCGTCAGTCCTACGACAAGGTATTCTGAGCGTTATCCACGAGGTGAATGGCAATCATATGAGGCGATGGATCAGTTTGGAAACCAGTTTGACTTCTTCGTGCTCAAGGGATCCGCAATGATGCGCTCATTAGAGTCTGCTCTCATAATAAAAGGAGGTGGGGGTGCTAGGAGGCCTAATATTAACTCTATTTGTCGCTTCGCCAAACAGGAGAATGCTAATGATCAAATCGTTCTACTAGATGTTCTTGAGACAAAGTGGTTTGAATAAAGTGATGGTACATCCTGAGTGATGCTAAGCAGAGGCTCTGCATTGCCTCTGCTCTAACTCTATTCTATGTCGAGGCACTTACTCCATAGCGACAAAGTGACGATAGTATTCAACTGCTAATCGCAGGTACTGAGGGGCAGTGCCTGCATCGAAGGTGTAGCGATAGATGGTATAGCCGTTACCGTCACTAATGCTCTCTTGAGTCAAGTTTGTCAGTACAGCGGATGAGGCTGTAGTCCAGGTAGAGAGGTCTGTGCTGTAGAGGAGGTCGATGGCTAGCCCTGCATTCTGAAGGTTATCAGGTTGAGCAAAGGTGTAGCTGACGGAATCACCATCTGAGACCATTATCGGGCGTCCCGCAGAAGCGTTATCAAAGTCGGCGACCGGGATGTCGATGTCGTCTGCTGCTGCGCCATAGGAGTACTGCAAGACATTCGCGATATCGTTGCCTGAAAGGTCTGAGAGATCATCTAGTCCATCAGTATCCAATCCAGCATCTGCTCGAAATTCTTCGAAAATGTATGTGTCCTGGAGTGTGACTGCAAAGCTCACATAACAGGCGTCCTCGGTCGTAGCATTCTGAGAGATAAAGGTGGTCGTGACTGTGTCACCTCCAGACCCGACGGGAGATAGACGGGTATTAAATGTGTTTAAATATGTTGTCTCGATGACATCTGGAGACGAGTGTTCGTAGAGCATGGATGATGAGGATGAGAAGTAGTTTTGATGGCGAATAAAGCGAGTAGCTGATCCCGCTAGGGTGTAGTCGATCTCGATCGTCATATCAGAAGGGGTGACTCCAGTGAGGGTCGGTCCATCATATTCGTAAGGACCTAGATCAGAGGTGTCCTCGACAATGCGGTCGAATTGTCGGAAGTCCGTATTGCTCGTAGTATGAGCTGAATCACCCATATCGATGAGGGGGGACTGTCCCCAGAGGCGAAAGTCGCCGCTATATGTAGGCGCATCGTCTGAGGTGATCGCTTCTCTGAATAGAGGCGTATTATCGGTATCACTACCGTCTAAGTTGGATCCTTCTGGATTACTATCCTCCACGATGGAGCTTTCTAGGATATTTTCACCGCGAAGTTGATGATAGATCGGAGCGGCATTCCCCCAGATGATGGAGTTATAAATATTCAGATTGGGTGAGCCAGAGCCGTAAATACCACCAACAGAGATGTTCTCACCAATAGAGGTCGTGGCAATATTAGCCACAACAGCGCAGTGCTCCAGTCTGATAGTAGAATCATCAGAGCTCCCGAAGAATTCTGCAACTAACATCCCCCCATAGGTAGAGCCCATATTACCGGAGATGATAGAATTTTGGAAGGAGGCCTCCGTTTGGAAGAGGTATACTCCACCTATGGCATAGACTGAGCTACTCGTTATCGTGTTGCCCTGGATCTTGGAGCGTAGCACCTGAAGATTAGCTTCCTCTGCGTATAAGCCTCCAGTGAAGTAGCCGCTATTACCGATAATAGATGAGTCGATAATAGAGAGTGATAGGTCGTCGCTCACATAGACTCCACCGGAATCTACACTATAGTTCCCTTGAATCGTACAGTTTAACAGGGTGCCTCCACCGGTGAAGCCGCCTCCGTTCTCTCCCGAGTATCCTGCAGTAATGGTGACTCCGCACACTAGGATGTCTTGGTCTGTACTTGTAGCGCCATGGACAACAGTTCCCCCATTCGTTCCAATTAAGTTCGTATGGAGGCTCTCCAGCATGACTCCATTCTCTGTATTGAGATCAGGATCGTTCTCATGTCCTACATCGCCAGAGAGGACTGTTAGGTTATTATCCGGATCGCGCTCAGAAGCTGAGGACTCTGAGCCTGAGAACCCACCGACCACATAGACTCCATCGAGCATAGTAAAGCTGGAGTAAGCAGAGTTTGCACTAGCCACCGCGCCAGTGGTATCTGCAGACTCTGCTTCATCAGGATAATAGGTGCCAGCGGCGAGCCAGATTTGGTCACCCTCTATGGCAGAGGCGAGTGCGTCCTGGAGGTCAGCATAAGCCGACTCCCACGTGGTGCCGTCTTGTGTGGTTTCGCCCTCTCTAGCAGCGTCTACATAATGGATAGTAGGGAGGAGAAAAGACTCTAGCGAGAGAGAGTAGAGTGTGCCAGCATCTCCAGAAGATCTATTGCCCACTCCTGCTTCCAGTGAGGTGATATGGTCATTCATATTGATGAAGTCGTTAGAGATCCATACCGAGCCCGCATTGCCTCCAATTCCATATGTCGAGAAAGGCTCTGACTCATCGTACCAAGAGGCTAGGGCGTATCCAATTTCACCACCATCACCACCGTCTGTGTGGATCTCTCCAGTGAGGTGGAGTCTAGGGGCTGCGAGGATGAGGTTCCCGCCATGGCCGCCATCACCACCATCACCAGGATCTGTAACGTCACCTGGTTCCCCTAGTAGCTCGCCATCACCTCCTACGCCTCCACTACCACCATTTGTGTAAATGTTCCCTGTAATAGAGAGGAGGTCCTCTGCAATCAGTGCAATAGAGCCCCCGCTCTCCCCTGGGGTTCCTGCTTCGGCTATAGTCGTGCCGTCTAGACCGTCCGTACCAGAGAAGAGCAGATCTGATTCTATGACGATATCACCTTGGGATAGGATGGCACAGCCATTAGATCCAGTGAAGGACACGGATGCGCCCGCTGTGATCGAGACCTCGTTGAGAATGAAGAGGGTGTAGGACGTTCCCTGTGCATCTGTAATCGTACCAGACGAGGTGAGTAAGGTGTCTCCGTAAATGACACCAAGGTCAGTATCAATCGTAACGCTATCAGTAGAGGATAGAGTAAAGGAACCTGTCGCCGTGTAAGCACTAGGATCAAAGGTCGAAGGAATACTGTCTGCTACTGATGCGAGAGTCAGCGCAAGGCTGGAGGTGATCGAGAGTAAGAATGGTGCCGTTGTTCTCATAACGACACGATTGTGGACTTTCTAATCTTAAAGTTATCTGAATGGGGAGAAAGGACGGTTACTTTTTCCCTTTCTCTAGGATAGCACGTTCCTCTTCAGTCAGGGAGTGAATGCCCTGCGCACTGATTTTATCTAGGATCTTATCGATGTCAGTATCGATGTACACCTCGCTTTTGGCTTTTGGTTTGATCTTAGGAGAGTAGGCGGCTTTTTTCTTTTGGGCCGTCTTAGTGCTCGCTGAGGGGAGGGCAGAAAGCAGGTTGTCAGGGATCACTTTGATCAAGGCAAGCCCCTTATTCTGAATGATCATCAGTGCTAGCGCGATGGAGATGGTTTCTGCTAGGGCTAAACTGATGAGACCATTAGTAATGGCGGACAATATGGTGAAGGTAAAGAATCCTAGTCCTAGCCACTTCACTTTGATGCCGAAGAATGAGGGGAGATTAGGGTGCATGACGCACATCCCGATAAACACAGCTAAGTGTAAGATGCTGCTCCCTAGTAGGATAGAGGAAGAGCCTAGACCGACGAAGCCGAGTAGAAGTAACGCGAGCGGCGCAGCAAGTGTGACCGTGATGCAGAGCTGAGTAAATGATCTCCGCCCTAAGCTCGCTTCAACAATGCCTCCGAATTGATAGAAGAAGTAGAGACCAATGAGAAAGGGCAAGCTGATTCCCTCCACCAGACTATAGGTCAAGACTCTCCAGATTTGCCCTGCTAACAACCCACTAGTGGTGAAGTGAGTGAACTCTAAGACGGCCTGTTGAGTAAAGGTACAGGCGAGCATACCTACTATCTGTATGAGGATGATGAGGCCAACTATTGATACTGGGAATTTACCGATATAGAATAAGGGCTGAGGGCGAGAGAACATGAGAATGCTAGTAGTGAGTTAATCTCTTTCGGCGGCAATTGTTCTTGGAGAGCTAGACTTATGATTTGTCTCATCCTTGGACTTCTTGCCTCCCGAGGAATCACGGTTTTCGCCTTCCTTCGGGTAATCGATTCTACTGTGCAACATGGATCGTAGAGTAGAAGCAAAGGTGGCTTTAATCGTATTGAGTTCCTGGAATGTGAGAGGGCACTGATCGAGTTGGCCATCCTTGATTCTGTTATTCACGATCTCGTCGATGACGGATTGTATCTTCTGAGGAGTGACCTTTTTCATCGAGCGGGAGGCACTCTCGATGGAGTCCGCGAGGGCGATGATGCCTGACTCCTTGGTGCGTGGACTAGGGCCTGGGTAGCGGAACCCTTTCTCAGAGACCTCAGGGACATCTTCCTCATTCTTATTACCTTCTTCGACCTCTTGGAGGGCTGCGTTTCTGGCGTCTAGGGCCTTACGATAGAAGTAATAGACGAGCGAGTTTCCATGGTGTTCCTTGATGACATTGATGATCGCCTGATTTAGCTTGTGTCTTACCGCGAGATCGATTCCATCCTTCACATGGGCAATGATGACGAGAGCGCTCATGTTGGGAGTGAGATTATCATGTGGATTCTCATCCCCTTGGTTCTCGATGAAGTACTCAGGCTTCTCGATCTTACCAATGTCATGAAAGTAGGAGGCGACTCGACACATGGGTGCGTTAGCTCCTATGCTCTCGGCTGCAGCCTCTGAGAGAGTGGCGACTACCATACTGTGATGGAATGTGCCTGGTGCTTCGAGTTGCATCCTACGAAGTAACTTGTGGTTCAGGTCACTAAGTTCTAACCATGTCATGTTGGTCGTGATGCGGAAGATGTTCTCAAGAGCAGGCATGATCCCACCCACGAAAAGGCCTGAGAAGCAACCAATTCCTAGCACGATGCCACTCTGGATTAAGCGGTCCTTAGTACTAATCACTTCATAAGAGTCTAGGATGGGGATGACTTCCAGTGCCCAAGCCGCTACGAGCGCAGTGATACCTGAGAAGACGCCTGCGTTAAGGATTTGACTACGCTTTAAGAGGCCTCTTGTGAAGTAAACGGATGTTAATCCGCTCAACATAGCGATGAGGAATGCCTGCTGGCTCACAGCAGATGGGGAGAGAAACCCAGTAATAAGAGCCATGTAGACAGAAGAGAAAATCCCTAGCCAGCGGCCTAGTAGGATCGAGTGGATCATCGGCACGAGAACAAATGGCGTAAAGAGAATCGCATAAGAGGGGTGATAGCCTGACTTATGAACACTCGTGATGGCTATACAAGTGAGGAGTGTCTGTAAGCCTAATCCGCCGAAGGTGAGTAGCAGTAAGCGAGTCTTAGGCAGCTTCTCTCTGTGGTTCAGAATGAAGACGGTGATGAGAGCGGCTACGAGAAGAGTAATCTCTATGACCTTAATCAGTGGGCGAACAGAGTAGATCTCCATCTGAGCCATCTGAATGGTCATAATGATGACACAGATAGCAAAGCCGACAAAGACAGCTGCTCGCATGTAGATGCTGTCATCAAGGTTATTGGCGAGACTATCTTCATCATTTTGCTTACGCTTCTTACCGCTGGAGAGCCCTTTTTGCTCTAGCTGCCAGCGTTTGAAGATGTCGACGAAGGGGATCATGAAGATTGAGTTCTAAAAGAATAGAGTGGAAAATGCAAGATTTTACAATATGATTAGTCTTCATTTTGGCGATGACGATCATAGGCGTTGATGATTCTTGCCACTACTGGATGCCTAACGACATCAACAGCATCAAACTTGGTAAAGGCCACCCCATTGACATTGTGCAACGCTCGCTCTGCTTCAATCAGACCTGATGGGGTACCACGCTTGAGGTCGATTTGCGATGTGTCTCCTGTGATGAAGTATTGCCCACCATCTCCTAGACGAGTGAGGAACATAAACATCTGCTCACAGGTCGTATTCTGAGCCTCGTCTAGAATGACACAGGCACGAGAGAGTGTGCGTCCTCGCATGTAGGCGAGAGGAGCGATCTCAATGGTACCGTCCTCCATCCACTTCTGAGCATCTGCAGGATGTAGCATGTCTGCAATGGCGTCATAGAGTGGGCGAAGATAAGGGGCGATCTTCTCTTGTAAATCACCTGGGAGAAAGCCAAGTGCCTCGCCAGCCTCGACCGCTGGACGGGTCAGGATAACACGGTTGACCTCCTTATTCTTGAGCTTGGTGAGAGCCATCGCTACCGCGAGGTATGTCTTGCCCGTTCCGGCAGGTCCTAGTCCAAAGACGACATCATTGGACTCCATGTTGTTAATGTATTCGAGCTGCTTAGGTGTCTTTGGTACGACAGGCTTCTTTCCTCGAGCTCCGACGAGTTGGCGACTGGCTAGGTTCGCGAGTCCATGCTGGGACTGACCTGCGGCCATATCTGTCGCCATGCGAAAGTCACGATTAGCGATGTCCGTGCCCGCACGCACAGTTTCCTCGAGGTCCTTGAAGAGAGCCTTAGCGGTGTAGAGTGCTGCTTGTTCGCCCTTGAAGTTGATCCATCCGTCACGGGTGACGACTCTGATTCCCAGCTTATCAGCGAGATAATGTAAGTTCTCTTCATTGCTGCCGTAGAGGGCGAGGAGAAACTGCGGGGTCTCGAACTCTAGCTTGAGCTCAGGAGCTGATTCTGGAATGTCAGAGGTGTTCATGGGAGATTATTCAACAAGGGCACTGGAGGCAAAGCTGCCAAGATATGCTTGATAGCACGCATCGCAACAGTAGCCTCTAGTTTCTTTTTCGCAAGCCTCACATAAGAAGTGACGGCTATTACAGGGGCTCCATGTGCAGTTGACGTAACGATCGCACGACTCGCCACACTTATGACAGACGGCGATCACTTCGGCATCATCAGTTCTGTTCACTGGGACGCTAATACGTTCATCAAAGACGTAACATGAACCTTTCCACTTTTCACCGCGGGCTACCGGATCTTTGCCGTACGTGACGATTCCTCCGTGCAGTTGGAAGACATCGTCGAGACCTTCTTTTTTGAGGAAGCCACTGAACTTTTCACATCGGATCCCTCCTGTGCAGTAGGTCATGACTTTCTTGCCTTCCCAGTCTGCTTTGTTATCTCGTACCCATTCCTTGAGATCACGGAAGCTGTCAACCTCGGGGAGGAGGGCGTTCTCAAAGTGGCCTAACTCCCACTCGTATTGGTTACGGGCATCAATGATGACGGTATCATCTTCATCAAGCATCTCGCGCCATTGCTCAGGGTTGAGGTATTCTCCTGTGCATTCACGAGGGGAGAAGTCGTCCTCCTTTAGTCCGAGAGGGACGATTTCTTCTCGCACTTTGATAGAGAGGCGTGGGAACTGGTGCTTATCGACATCATCTACCTTCCACTCCATTCCTTTGGTGAGAGGGTGGTTGTCCATGTACTCACGGTACTTATCACAGTTCTCTGGAGTGCCCGAGACCGTACCATTGATTCCTTCCTTACCAATCAAGATTCGACCTAGTAGGCCTAGCTTCTGACAGAGTTCAACATGCTCCTTGCGATATGCCTCTGGATCAGGAAAGGTGTTATAGAAGTAATAGAGTAAAACTTGATACGGTGTTTCCATGGGGCGAGGAGCGAAACAAATCGGACAACAAATTTCAAGAATGAAATTTGTTGTCCTTTGCGTGGGCGAGGCCTCAGGCCTCATTTGAGATAGGTTGATGATTATTTAGGATCCACATCGATGATGTCATCATCCTTTTCGTCCTCCTTTTTCTTGCCAAAGAAGGGAAGGTTTAACCCTAGCGTGCGTAGACACGCAATCAGGATAGGGACAACTGCGGCGTCATCGAGAACTCCGACAATCGTAGTGAGATCTCCAGGAATTAGGTCAATAGGACTAATGATGTAGATTAGTGAGAGGATTGCTCCAAGTAGTGCGAATAATTTTTTCATTATGCTTATAGAGCGCATAACCTATGCTATTTTGTCACTATTAATTCGTAAAGATAGCAAATTTATTGTGTCGGTGTGTACGCAATGATGGCTGAATTTGGGCCGGTGAGGACGTCACCAACTCACGCATGAACGATTATCGAGCGGTACTCAAAAGAGAAAAATGGTAAGAAAACCCTGTTTTATGAAAGGACTATCATAGTGGTGCTGTAAAAGAGAATATTCATTGTTTGTGTTCAACGTAGAAGCGCAGCAGTCATAGAGGCTGCTGCGTTTTTTCATTTGATTATGGGGAGATCTAATCATATTTGGGGGGTATGCCTAGAGTGTTGTTGTTAGAGGATGAACATGCGATCGCTGATACAATCGTTTACGCCTTCGAAACGGATGGGTTTGAAATTACTCATGTTCAGACCTGTATGCAGGCATTGGATCTGATCAGCTCTGGGGGATATGACTGTGCTATCTTTGATGTGGGACTGCCTGACGGGACGGGGTTCGATCTGTGTAAACGAGTGAGGCGTGACTCTATGATACCGATTCTCTTCTTAACCGCTCGATCGGACGAAATTGATCGAGTAGTCGGATTAGAGATCGGAGGGGATGACTATGTGACCAAGCCGTTTAGTCCTAGAGAAGTCGTCGCCAGAGTGAAGGCTATTCTAAGGCGGACCGAGGTGAGAGAACGTGAGTCTGTAGTGGCTAGTTCTGGGTTGAGCTTTGATTCTGACCGACAAGTGTTTCGTTACAATGATGTGGTTGTCGAGTTTACTCGTGCTGAACTTCAGTTGCTCATAACGCTATTCGAGGCGCCTCAGAGGGTCTTTACCCGCGACCAACTATTGGACCGAATTAATGAAGATCCAGGCGCAGCATTTGATCGGGTTATAGATGCTCATGTGAAGGCGATCAGGGCTAAGTTGAAGATGGTCTCCCCTGATGCAGGACAGTTGATCGGTACTCGTCGAGGGTTGGGCTATTTCCTAGATATGTAGTAGAGGTATGAAGGTTCGACTCACCCATATCTTAATGCTGATAGTGAGCCTCTGTATTTCAGTAGGCTTTTACTTTATGGTTCGATATCTATTGAGAGATCTGGAGGCGCAGACCTTTCAGGCTACTGAGGAGATGATGGTGGATAGTGCTTATCGGATGGCCTCTCAGTTAGAGTATCAGCTAGGAGCAAGAGACTTAAACGTTGAAAATTGCGCCAAGATTCTGAGTGGTAAGCAACCAGAGCTATTAGATTTGGCTAAGATCTATCATCTTGAGAAGGAGCGCGTAGGGTTGCAATATTATGTAACCGATCAGGCAGGGTGTGTCATCTTTGATTCTGGGGTGTCGACCAGGGTTGGTCATGACTATTCGCTACAGAATGATGTCTTCAAGACCTTGCGGGGGGAGTACGGAGCACGCTCTAGTAGGCTCAACGCGGATGATGACTGCAGTTCTGTACTCTACATCGCTGCGCCAGTGAGGAGGGCGGATGAAGTGATAGGAGTCTTATCCGTTTATAAGGCTCAGCGTGATGTGATGCCATTCATTACTCAGCGTCGGCGAGTGATTATTAAGGTGTGTATTATCGTGGCGATTGGTACGGTGACCTTTGTTGGGGCTGTCTTCTTCCTGCTCTATCGACCCATCGGTCGACTGACCGATTATGCTCAGGCGGTCATCGATGGTCAGCGCCCATCATTGCCGCCTCTAGGGCGTGGTCGTGAGGTGAATACGCTAGGGCTCGCCTTGCGTGACATGCGTGAGACGCTTGAGGGGAGAGAGTATGCTAAGAATTATGTGCAAACCTTAACGCATGAGTTGAAGAGCCCTCTCTCTGCGATCCGGGCAGCATCGGAGTTGCTCGAGGAGGAGATGCCAGTACATCATAGGCAACGCTTTATGTCCGCGATCCAGATGGAGGTAGATCGATCAGAGGCGATCCTCTCTCGTCTGCAGCAGCTTTCGGTAATCGAAGGACTCAGCGAGCTCGAGCGTCATGATGAGGTGCGTGTCGATGAATTAGTCCGAAATCTCGTGAGAGAGTATCAGGTACTCTTCGAGCAACAGCAACTGAGTCTACGGATTAAGGTTGATGACGCGGTCGTATCTGGTGACCCATTTCTTCTACGATCGACTGTGCAGAACTTGTTTGATAATGCTTACAAGTACGCGCCGCCCTCGTCAGTGGTAGATGTTGAGGTGCTCTCGAATGTAGATTCAGTAGTGCTCTCGGTGCGTAATGAGGGGGAGCCCATACCGGAATATGCGGTAGAGCGTATATTTGATCGGTTCTATTCTGCTCATGGAGAGGGAGTAGAGAAGGGGAGTGGTCTTGGTTTGGCTTTGGTCAAGGAGGCTGTCATGCTTCATCATGGACAGGTTGCATATGATTACGATGATGGCCGTCATGTCTTTACCCTACAGTTACCTAGGTGATGAGTGGGTAGGAAGATTACGCTCTACTTTGTGCTTTCCTTTTGGAGGTTCCTTATATTAAGACCACAGCCCATGGGAAAAAAGCAGCGTATTAAAATTAAATCCGAGAATGATATCAAGATGATGAGAATCTCGGGTGAGGTTGCAAGTGATGTTCTACAGAGAGCAGCCAAGGCAATCCAAGTAGGAGTGACGACCAAAGAGGTGGATGATTATGTGGGTGAGCTCGTCAAGGAGCACGGCTGTCGAAGCGCTTTCCTGGGATATCGCGGCTTTCCCGCGAATGCATGTATTTCGGTTAATGACGAGGTTGTTCACGGCATTGGTTCAGACCGTGTGATCCAGGATGGAGATATTGTTTCGATCGATGTAGGTGTTCAGAAGAATGGCTGGATCGGGGATAATGCTCTTACTGTTCCTGTTGGTAATATTTCTCAAGCAGCGAAGGATCTTCTCATTGTAACAGAGCAGTCTCTCTTCGAGTCTATCTCACATGCGCGTGCAGGCCTCCCCCTTGCAGATCTCTGTGGAGCTGTTGAGGAGTATGTTAAGGAGTACGGATATAGTGTCGTTCGTGATCTAGTAGGTCATGGCGTTGGCAAGGATCTTCATGAGGAGCCTCAGGTGCCTAACTACCGCCCATTCGGAAAGACTCCTGTTCTGAAGCCAGGAATGGTATTAGCGATCGAGCCGATGATTAATGAAGGGACAGGTAAGGTCGAGTGTCTAGAAGATGACTGGACGATCGTGACGAAAGATGGTAAATTATCTGCACACTTTGAACATACAGTCTTGATTACAGATGGAGAACCTGAGATCCTCACTCCGCGCCCTCGATTAAGCTTATAACGATTATTGCCAACAATGTCATCTGCTCTACTAGAATTACTGAACTCGACCTCACCAGTCGCGAACCTCTTCAACTCCATTCCTGGAGTCTATTACTTCGCTAAGAATGTGAAAGGGGAATTCATCGATGGGAGTCAAAGCTTCGCAAAACTCATGGGAGCGCCGTCTGTTGAGGATCTCAAGGGGAAGACCGACTTCGACTTCTCGCCTGACTTCCTTGCCAAGGCGTTCCAGAAGGATGATATTAAGGTCTTCGAATCCGGAGAGTCGATTTATGATAAGGTCGAGCTCGTTCCTAGTACGAGCGGAGCTCTGGATTGGCTTTGTACCACTAAGGTTCCTGTCATTGGTGATGATGGGAAGGTGGATGGACTACTTGGGGTAGCGCGACTCATCCAAGACTCTGATACTGTCTATGTGAATCAGCCAGAGATGAAGGTTATTGTTGCTTATCTCCGCGAGAACTTTAGCGATAAAGTCACCATGTCAGAGGTGGCAAAAGTTGCGGGTATATCAGTTAGTAAGCAAGAGCGACTCTTCAAAAAGGTTTTTGGTATTACTCCGCTCATGTATCTTCACAAAATCCGACTGACGGCTGCGTGTGCTCGCTTGCGTGATACGCAAGATGATCTGGCTGATATTGCAGTAGAGTGCGGCTTTAATGATCAGACCAACATGACGAGAGCGTTCCGCTTAGAGCTTAAGATTACACCGCTCAAGTATCGTAAAAGATTTGGTGGGGTAAGCGCTTAGTTGGTTTTTGTTTTATTCTTGGGCGTGTTAGCCCTTTTGATGGGAGTTTGCTATCTCACTCCCATCAATGAAATATGTGCTCGTGTCGGTATTCCTATAAGATGTGAGGAGCAACCATTCTATTTGGGTGGGCTTAATTTTTCTACCATAGTGGGCTCGTATAGCTCTGGTAATGTCGCTTTGCGGCAAGGGAGGTCGAGTCGTCGTTTGATTTCCTTCTCTTCAGCATTCTAAATAGTTCTACTGATGAATAATGGGGCCAACTTGACTCTCTTGGCGAGCTTAGTGATTTATTGAGCGCCTTTTTTGACGCTTACCAGGTTGCATTTTGCTGTTTATCGTCAATTATTTGTTTTGAACTATTGTGCTGTGTGTTTTGAGTATTCTATTTTTTTGATCGAAAGCTAAAATTTACATTTTTTATTTTGTAGGAATGAGTCCAATTCCCTTTTTAGGAAAAAATTTTCTAGGGCGAAACACAGTTTAGTATTGTTAAAGTTGATCTTATTTGTGACAAATTGGGGTTGTGCTATTGTATGACCCTTCCTGTTTAGTGAGGAGATCATGTGATTAGCGGAGTTAAAATCTAAATATTATGCAGGTAGAAATATCAAACAGAGAGAAGAGCTTACTCTTTTGGGCGAGCTTTATATCACTGATGGCTGCGGCGATGGGGTTCACCTATCGAGCAATGGTTCTCGGTGAATGGATGACAGAATTCAACCTCACAGGAGTAGAGGGTGCTAAGATCTTTGGTGCATCACTGTGGCCGATTGCGATCACCATGGTTTTCTTCAGCCTCTTCGTAGACAAGGTTGGCTACAAGCCATCAATGTTCATGGCATTTGGCTTACAGTTAGCCGCATGTATTATGACCTTCTTGGCTAAGAGTCCTACACAACTCTACTACGCTTGTCTATGTGGCGGTCTTGGACATGGTATTATTGAGGCGGTAATTAACCCTGTTTGTGCCTCGATCTACAAGGAAGAGAAGACTAAGTGGCTTAACATTCTCCACGCTGCATGGCCTGCAGGTTTCGTAGTGGGTGGTTCGATCATTAACTTTACTGCTGCATGGGGATGGCAGATGAATTCTATCTGGATGCTTGTTCCAGTAGTCGTATACGGAATCATGTTCCTCGGAGTGAGGTTCCCTGTAGACGAACGTGTTGCAGCTAAGGTCTCTTATGTAGATATGCTTAAGGACGTGGGTGCACTCGCTACCACATTCGCTATTTTCCTTATTACCTATGAGGTGATGAACCTTATCCCTGGAGTAGAGGCGAGCCTTCTTATAGCGCTCTTGGTTGGTGTGGCAGTGGGTGCTGTTGTTGGTGTCATGACTAAGTCTCTTGGTAAGCCATTCTACTTCATTCTTTGTTTATTAATGGTTCCTCTCGCAACGACAGAACTGGGTACGGATGCTTGGATTAAGGAGCTCATGACTCCAGTAATGGGCAAATACGCAGGGTGGGCTCTAGTGCTCTCTGCTGGTATCATGATGGTTCTGCGCTTCCAGGCTGGTTTTCTCACCAAGCGATTCTCAGCTCCTACGATTCTGACGATTAGCTCCTTCTTCTCGATGGTGGGGCTCATGATGCTCTCTAAGGTAGACGGGATCTGGATCTTCGTTGCTTTCGTTCTTTATGCAGTAGGGCAGACCTTCTATTGGCCAACCGTACTTGGATTCGTTTCTGAGCAGTATCCTAAGAGTGGAGCGCTCTCGCTTAATATGATTACTGCAGTCGGACTTCTCTCACTCGGTATTATCGGTACTCCTGTGATTGGTGCTTTTAACGATAATCACACGAAAAACAACGTGAAGGAGCTCTCTGTGGAAATCTACGAGAAGGCTAAGAAAGATGCGAATGTCTTCGGTGTGAGCTACGAAGCAATCGATGCGAAAGTCGCAGAGGAAGTAGCGCAGACATTAGACAAAAATGAGGAGCTCACAGCTGCGACTACTAAGTCTGGTCGTCAGTCACTCATGACAGTGGCGCTCGCATTCCCTCTGTTGATGGGTGTCTGTTTTGCTCTTATTGCCTTATATTATAAGGCTAAAGGAGGATATAAGCCGGTAGAGTTGACTGAATAAGTTGAGTCACACTGATTTAATGCAGGGCGCTTCGGCGCCCTTTTTTTGTGTAAATCCATAAATGATGAAAGACTTATCGTGGTGCGAATGTAATTATTATCATGACGATTATTGACAATAATTGATTTGTTGGTAAACTCATTAGCGTTAACAGAAAAAATAACATGTCAGAATACTTCCCAAATATACCAAAGATTCAGTACGAAGGCCCTAAGTCGAGAAACCCATTTGCGTTCAAGCACTACAACCCTGATGAGGTCGTAGCTGGCAAGACCATGAGTGAGCACCTCCGCTTTGGTGCGGCATACTGGCACGTTATGCGTAACGAGCTCGGTGATCCATTCGGTGCTGGTACTGCAGTGCGCCCATGGGATGATAAGTCAGAGTCACTCCAGAATGCACTCAACCGCGTTCCTGTATTCTTCGAGTTCCTTGATAAGATCGGGATCGACTACTACTGCTTCCACGACCGTGACATCGCACCTGAAGGGGCAACACTTGCAGAGACGCATTCTAACCTCTCAGCAGTGGTAGACGAGTTAGAGAAGTATCAAGCGCAAACGGGCAAGAAGCTCCTCTGGGGCACAGCATGTCTCTTCACACACCCACGCTATGCACAGGGTGGTGGTACATCACCAAACGCTGACATCTTCGCGTACTCTGCTTCACAAATTAAGCATGCAATGGATGCGACACACCGCCTTGGTGGTGAAGGCTACACCTTCTGGGGTGGTCGTGAGGGTTACGCAACTCTGCTCAATACAGATATGAAGCGTGAACTCGATCACCTTGCAGCTCTCCTTCAGGGTGCGGTTGATTACGCTAAGAAGATTGGTTATGAGGGACAATTCTACATTGAGCCAAAGCCACGTGAACCATCTACTCACCAATATGATTCAGATTCGGCAGCGTGTCTTAACTTCCTCCGTGAGTATAATCTTCTCGATCACTTCAAACTTAACCTCGAGACAAACCACGCAACACTCGCTGGGCACACGATGGAGCATGAGATGGAAGTAGCGATCAACGCGAACGCTCTTGGTTCGATCGACGCTAACCGTGGAGATGAACTTCTCGGATGGGATACTGACCAGTTCCCAACGAACATCTACGGTACTACTCAAGTAATGCTTCGTCTTCTTTCTAGTGGTGGGTTCACTACTGGTGGTCTTAACTTCGATGCTAAGTGTCGTCGTGAATCACACACGACAGAAGATCTCTTCCACGCTCACATTGGTGGTATGGATGCCTTCGCACGTGGTCTTAAGATTGCAGCGGGAATCATCGAAGACGGTCGTATCGATGAGTTCAAGAAGGCGCGTTATGCCTCATATGACTCAGGGATCGGCGCAGAGATCGAGGCTGGTACAGCTGACTTTGACAAGCTTGATTCATATGCTCAGAGCATCGACGCTCCAGTGCTAGAGTCAGGTCGTCAAGAGATGCTCGAGAACATCCT
>WTJZ01000243.1 GCA_011524615.1 Akkermansiaceae bacterium
GACTTCCAGAGCCCCCAATCACATACCAATACTTCCCCAAAGCGATCACACTGAATATTATCAGGCTTAAGGTCTAAGTGGAGAACCTTCTCTGAATGTGCATAGGCCATCGCATTACAGATCAGACTGTAGATTGACAAAAGCTCCCGTAAACCTGCCCCTTCCGCGACAACATCCTTGAGAGTGCGGTTCGCCTTTAAATCCATCGTAAAGTAACTGCACCCCGTCTCTGCATCCTCCCCAATGTCATGTACCTTAATAATATTGGGATGCTTTAGAGAGGCCGTGAGCCAAGCTTCGTGCAGAAAGTAATCATTAAAATTCCGATCAATATCCTCACGTACAGTTGCATAGGCGACAAAGCGCTTGGTCGCTAAATCATAGCATTTTTTCACCTCCTTGATCGCCCCCTGACCTAAGGGAGAAAAGTCGGTATATCGCTCTCTATCTTGATATTCCACACCTTCATCATCAAAGGCCATATCGGCCCCATCATAGATATCCATGAGCTGCTCTTTAGCTAAATCCTTCATAATCTATTCTGTAGGAGGTTCGAGATCATTGATCAACTGACTGACTTCTAACTTCAGCCTACGCTTGATACGATCACGGTACTTGTAAATTGTATGCACCTCGAGCCCTAAACGCTGGGATAGCTCTTGAGCCCCTGTTCCATTGATCGATTCAATAAACATCTCCACATACTGTGGGTTAAAGACAGTCTTCACCTTCTCTAATGCCAACTGGCTCACATACTGCTTCCACTCTGCTTCGATCGCGGCATCAATTTCCGCAACATCTCCCTCTAAACGAATCGACTCATTGCGGAAATAATTATCGTCCCTTCTACTATCAGTAGTAGACTTACGAAAGGCTCCGATCGCAATATATCGGATCATCTGAGCAAACCAACTCCTAAAGCGACCTTTGCTCTTGTCATAATTTGGCAAACTCGACATTAACTTCATCATGACCTCTTGCACAACATCGTCCTTTTCTAAACCAGAGAGATTTGTCTGCATCAAAACGTGATAAACAAAGGCCTGATAATGCTCATAGAGAGCTCCCCATGCCTCCTCATCTGAGAGGTCAAGAGCACGTGTAATTAGAGAATAGTTTGTATCTTCATTCATTTGCAGACCGTGAATACATCAATAGGAAAAATGCCTAACTGATGTATTCTATTATTAGCCCTCAAATAATAAAAATTACGACATCTTCGTTTAAAATTCACAACACCTATAATTCCAAGTCTCCAATGACCTGAGTAACCTCCAACTTTAGACGGCGCTTGATACGATCCCTGTACTTGTAGATGGTCTGTGTCTCTAGATTATATTGCTGGGACAACTCACGAGCGCTCACTCCCCCCATAGACGAGATAAATATTTCAACATGCTCAGAGCGATAGACCTGACGTACCTTATCCATCGCGATCTTGCTGACATATTGCTTCCACTCGCCCTCGATCAGCCGATCGATTTCGCTCTCCTCGCTTTCGAGCTGGATCGTCTGGTTACTATAGTAGGCATCATCACGCCGTATACTCGCAGAAGACTTTCTGAATGCCCCAATGGCGACATAGCGTATCAACTGCGCCAGCCAACTCCTAAACTTACCCTTGCCTTGATCATAGTTCTCGAGACTTCCCATCAGTTTTACCATCACCTCCTGAGCAACATCATCAATATCTAAGCCCGATAGATTCGTCTGCCGTAGCACATAATACACGAACTTGTTATACTGAGCGTGGAGTTCATTCCATGCCCCTTCATCCGATAGATCCAGAGCTCGTCGAATCAAGGAGTAGTTAGTTGCTTCATTCATTAGGTAAAAATTAGTTTACTAAAATTCTGTCAATCTTCATTGCAAACACAAGAAAATAAATAACGACAAAGAAAGTTCTAATACGCGCCAAACCATACCAAATACTCGATTCCGGGCTAAATCAAAAAAGCAAAAAAAAGGATGCCTGCCATCATTGATGGCGGCATCCTCTTGTTGAGTAATGACTAGTTGTTAAGACAAGCATCCAGGAGTATCTAATCGAGATACTCTTCGTACAAGCTCTGGGTCTTCTCTCTCAAGCGAACGAGTGTGGGTTGGTGCTCAATAGACGCAGCGAGGTTATGCAACTCGTCTGGATCTGACTCGAGATCATAGAGCTCTTCGATCACTGGGGTTTGTTCATAATAGGTGAAGTACTTCCATCGCTTCGTTCTGACTCCGCGACTGCGATACGATCGATTATTGGCGATGAGGTCTTGGTTGATCTGTTCATAGTTCACCAGTTCAGGGTTTTTCCTCGCTTTGCGCGTTGCAGAACGGAGCTCTAGATTGAAGAGGTTTTCCATGAACACGGCATCTCTCCACCCATGAGGCTCTACTGCATTTGACATCAGCCCCGTCAATGACTCGCCTTGCATTTCCTCAGGGATCGGTACTCCCGCGAGCGAGAGAATCGTCGGAGCAAAATCTGTCGAACACGTGAGTGCATCTACCCTCTGCCCCTTTGGCAGGATGCCTCGCCCGTCCCACACGATCAATGGGGCTTTTACCGCGACCTCGTGTAAGAAACACTTACCCATCAGTCCATGAGAACCGATGTAGCGTCCATTGTCAGAGGTATAGATAATGATTGTGTTCTGGAGCAGACCCAGTTCCGCTAACTTTTCTCGTAATCTCTTCACTTGGCTATCCACAGTACGTCCCTGTGAGGCAAAACGGCGTGCCATTTCTTGATACTGCTCAGGCTTCCCTAAGCGCTGTACATGAAACTTATAGGCACGGGCGTACTTCTTGATCACATTTGGTAAAGTCAAATTCGGTCCCTCATAGTAATTCTTAGGAACCGACATCTCTGTGTGCTCGAAGTACTCCTTATCTGGGATATGCATATCATTATCGGAGTCATGCTTCACCGCATCAAAGCTCACCGAGAGGATAAAGGGCTGGTCCGCAGGCTGAGTCTCAAGAAAGCGTATCATCGAGTCTCCTTTCTTAAGCGTTCGTTCTGTGACGGCACGACCTGCCGAGAGCCCCTTAAAGGCTCCAGGAACATCGGCCCAACGCCCAGGACCATGATCCGCATGCGTTCCATTCCCATCGTAGTAATCAAAGTGCTGTCGCAACGTCTTTAAGCCACCATCGACATTGAATCCGAACTTACCAACAAAACCACTGCGGTATCCCGCCGCACGGAGTCGACCATGATAGGTATTGGCAAAGTCGCTCTCTGAGACTGGAGTGTTATGCGGGTAGGTAAATCCACTATTATGGCTCGCGAAGTATCGTCCTGTCATCACACTGACGCGGCTAGGCATGCAGATCGCGACAGGATGGTAAGCACGATCAAAGGTAATCCCTTCGGTCGCCAGTTGGTCGATATTTTGCGTCTGATACTCATCTCGTCCATAACAGCTCAGAGTATCCCATCGTTGATCGTCAGTCATGAGGAAGACGATATTAGGCCGATCAGCACAGATAGCCTGAACGGATAACAGTAATAGGAGCGGAAGAATAGTTTTCATCAATATTTGTAAGAAAGATTACGGGCGCCCAAGAGGACGCCCGAATGATCAGGTTACTTAAGTGTCATGATGTAGCTCACGAGATCCACCATCGTCTGTTCTGGTAATGATCCAAAGCTCGTTGGCATAAATGAGCTCCCGCCCTTGTCTCCCTCCGCGAGAATAAGGTGCTTAGGAATAAACGTTTTGCCACCTCCTGCTGCCACCAACGTAATTCCACGAGGAGTGGTACGCTTAGGCACCCCTTCTACCACCGTTCCATCCTTCTTAGCTACATAGTAAGTACTATATGCCCCTTCGACCGCCGCGTCTGGATCGACAATTGCGGTGAGTAAGTGCTGGATATCACGATTAGCAGAGCCATCGAGAGGAGGACCTACCTTTACGCCCAGATCTCCGACTTGGTGACATGCTAAGCACGCCTGGAAGATGGCTTGCCCCATCTGAGGATTCCCCTTCAGTGTTTTGGTTGCTTGGAGATAGCTCGCGATTTTCTTTTTGCGCTCAGCTCCGAGCTTCGAGGCCATAGTCTTAGCGTGGACCGAGATCTTATGCCCCCCCTTGGAGAACTTATGCTTACGCTCGAACGTATTATACTGGTTGATATTCCAAGCCGTCACAGGAATCTTCTCATCTAGCGTAAACTGCAACAGAGAATCTAGTGCCCCAGGGTTTACACTGAGACGATTCACTAATAGCGTATGCTGGTTCTCAGAGAGCGACTCTAACCATGGCGTAATCAGTGCCGCAGCAGCCTTAGCATCACGGGCATACAGCGCAGCCATGGCATCCATGCGTTCATTGAACGAGGCCTCAGTATTCGCGAAGTTCTTCTTCAATAACTCGAGAGGAATCTTTTCAGGACTCGTTCCAAGAGCTGCCATGATACCCTTGTAATTCTCTTGGTCTTGTTCGAGTAGCTGGAGCAGAGTCTGCCAGTGATGAGGTGACGCCAATTGTTGAATCAGATCTAATCCCTCTTTCCTCGTCGCTGGAGATACTAAGAGCTTCTCAATATGAGGCTTGAGTTGCTGGGTTACAAGTGGAAGGTTCACGGACTCTCTCGTAGCGAGAGTGAGCGCTAATACCTCATCCGTACGGTTCTGGAATACCGGAGCTACAGCCTTCTGCATCGCTGGCTTATCGAGCAACTCAGACATGGAGATAAAGGTCCCCTTATCGATCTTCCCTTGAGAGACCTTTTTCCAGTTATCGATGAAGAACGCGAGACGCTGCTCAGGAGGAAGAACTTGGCTAGCCCATAGAATATGACTACTCGGATGCTCCGTTCCTCGTGGAGACACCAAGTATGCATGCAGCTCACTCGCATACGTCTCGAGTGCCTTTCTCGCGAGGAAGCGCTCGAATGACTGCTCGTACCCTGCACCGAAGTGCTTTGTTAAACCAGGCTCTCGACACGCTGCTACGAGCAAGCTGATCGTATCAGCATTACAGACACCTACCTCCTCTAGCGTACGAATCACCTGCGAGCGCACCATCGCATTCGTATCATCTAGGTATGGAGTCAACAAGGATGCTATGACCTCCGCCTTCAGGCTGAAAGAAGCCAGTGAGCGAATCGCCTCTCTTCTGAGGTCTCCATCGGTAGATGCTAAGAGAGCCTCCGTCGCCTTTTGATCAAACACCTTGATCCCCTCAAGAGACCAGAGTGCACAAATGACGGTATCAACCGAGTATGTCGCATGATTCATTACAATCTCCACCAACTGAGGAGCAAGCTCCTGGGCACCGCGATCGGTGATTTGTTGCCATGCAGCTCTCTTCTCCCACAGCGTTTTACCTGACTTCAGGTGATCAATGAGAGCACTATTTGGAGCTGCGGCTACATTCGGCACCTCGAATGGCTTCTGCGAAACATGACGGATACGCCAGATTCGTCCGTGAGCACGATCTCGGTCAGGGTGTGCAGTACTCACCGAGTTATGCGAGACGATCTTATTATACCAGTCCGCAATGTACAGGCATCCATCTGGTCCCATCTCAATATTCACCGGGCGGAACCACGAGTCGGAACAACTCAAAAGGTCGGGTAGAGGCTGAGCCTCTATCTTGCCCGAAGGCAGACGATCAATGCGAACACAGTTAATCTTACGCGTAATCGGATTCGCTAAGAAGGCGATGTTTTGCCACTCCGCTGGGAATCCGTACTCTCCATCCTCAGAGAATGCGAGACCAGAGATCCCCGTTCCTCCTACTCTAAACTTATGCACCTTACTCACCATTGGCTGGTACTCACGCAACTTATCTCCTCCGATCCCACTGATCGCCGTATGGTCTTCAACAGGTAAAACTGACACCCCACCATCATTTGCAGAGGTGGCATACCATTGCCCATTGGCGCGCAGTTGGTACCCCCAGACATTATCACGAGCTATCCCCACGACTTCGAGAGCCTCGCCATTCATCTTATAGCGCAGATTCTTAGCGTAGGTGATATTCATCTTCTCTCCACTACGCATCAGGGTCACATTACCTGAGTTCAGCGCTCCATGTGAGAAGTTGAGCCAGCCTCCTGGCGCTCTAACAATGGAATGTGCCATCGTATGAGTATCAAAGAAACCAAACCCTGACATCTCGGTCTCAACGGTATCTTGCTTACCGTCACCATCCGTGTCCCGTAATAAAAAGAACTCGGAACCATGGGCAACATAACAACCGTCCTTGTAAGGGTAGATACTCTGGGGAATCGCAAGGCCATCAGCCCAGACATGCAGAGGTGCCGTAGCGGTTTTAGTAGGGTCATCCAACACCAAGATCTTATCATTACCAGGTGTCTTCAGTGTATAATAATCATGTATCTCTCTCACTCTTGGATACTTCTCCGCCAGTTTCGGGTCAGTCATCATCCTGAGGGCCTCTCTGAACCCTATCCCTGTAATTGGATCCAGCGGGTACATCTGTGCAGTCTGAGTCCAAAGTCGTCCAGCATCATCAAAGGTAAGATCGATAGGATTAATGACGCCATGTTCCTCCGATGCCACAAGCTCAATCACGAAGCCCTCAGGTAACGTAAAGGTCTCAAGTTGCTGCTCGGGAGTGAACGGGTCTACACGGTTCGATTGTGTCGCCGCCTGCACGAAGGCAGAGCTAGCGAACAATGAACAGAGGGAAGTGATAACGATAGGTAATTTCATTCTGTTAGTTAGTTGGTTCAATTGCACTCTGTAGGGATGTGTTGCACATCCCGGAGGGGCTTCTCATCCAGTAGACTTGCTCAAGGTTAAGTACTCAGCCCTAAACGATCGAAGTCTTCATTGACTAATTTTAAATATAGTACCAGCCAACTCCCCACATTTTGCGACATACGAAATTATAATAAGCGCCAAATACTCAAAAAGCAACTAATATGAATGCCAAACACACCCAAAAACCACACCAATGACTCTGAAGGACAATAAAAACCAAAGTCCCTCTAATTCTACCAACCTTCAAGCCAACATCTGTGTATACCGAGCGGCACTCCAATAAAGTGACAGCATACCCAGACTTAACTAAAGCTCTGACATCACTCGCAGCTGTAAATATCTTCAAAAAAGAAGTAACATCAAAAAAAGGCACAATAACTCTTGCAACCCATCGCTTTCAGTGATAACACCCTGCTCCACTCAATCGCGGGATGGAGCAGCCAGGTAGCTCGTCAGGCTCATAACCTGAAGGTCAGAGGTTCAAATCCTCTTCCCGTAACCAATAAAAGCCCTTTAGTTCAATACTAAAGGGCTTTTTCCTTTTTTCCACTGATCGTTAGTAACTCTCTATCACCCATATAAGGATAATGCTCACTCATATGTAATCTTGATGAAGAGACGTGGTGCGTCATGCGAGAATAGACTCAAGCCCCCCCTCCGAATGAAACGCGCCCCTTCTAGTACTGTGACTTTATTTTGAGAAAGGCATCTGAGATTTTATCAAAACTCTACATTTTGGCCTAAAGATCCTGCTAGGCATACCGAGTCACGTCACTTTTTTTGAGACAGCACTTTACCTTTTCCCCAGCATGTGAATAACCATTAGTAGAATTATTATAAAATGGACAAAGGATCATTCTTTCGCCGCATCCTCATGGCTGCTCTCGTCTTCTCAATTTCGATCATCTACGTATTTGTTTCCTTCAGAGGTCTCAGTACTGCAGAGGGAATGGAAAAGGCTCAACTTGCACGTCAAATCGCAAGAGGGAACTTCAGCACAAAAGTTATTCGTCCTGTATCAATAGGACAATACAATGAGAAACAAGGGCCTGTCACAGACCTGTCCGTCCTGACAGAAAAGGATACCTACAATGCGCCTCTCTACCCCATTGTACTTGGGAGTATATTCAAAGTATTTAATGTTGACGACTTTAAGAACTGGGAAATGGAAAAGGGACAAGATGTCTTTGGTCCAGACCGTATTATAGTAGGCTTTAGTGCTCTCTGCTTTATTATTGCTGCTATCTTTATTTACGCTACTGCCAGATCGATTTTCGACGCGACTATAGCAGGTGTTACCTTCTTTGTGTTAGTCACCTGTGACCTCTTTTGGTCATTCACGCAGACTGGCCTACCTAACAGCATGATGCTGATGCTCTTTGCCGCCGCTCTATTCTGTATCTATAAGGCAACCGAGAAGACGGACGAAGAACAAGGCACCTCATCCATGATCTTTGGTCTCATCGCTGGACTATTACTCGTTCTTCTCTGTCTCACCAACTGGATCTGCATCTGGCTATTGATTGGCTACTTGATCTACTCTCTCTTCTTCATCAAACCTAAAGGAATCGTAGCCGGCGGCACAGCAGTCATCGCTCTACTCGCCTTTATCCTCCCTGTCATGACTAATGTGGCTCAAACCGGAAACCCATTTGGCACCGCATTCTATACAGTGTACAATGGACTCGGGAGTTCCGAAGAGGTTGTAATGCGCTCGATCGAAGGAGGAAAGGCCGTTCCATTCCGAGATCTAGCACTCAAGTTTGTACGTAATGTGTTTGGTCAGGTCTCCCATGTCTATGAGTACTCAGGGTATGTGATCGCGGCTCCACTATTCTTCCTCAGTCTGATGCACAGCTTTAAGAAACGTGCAGTCAATAGCTTCAAGTGGGGGCTCTGCATTATGTGGGCCTGTGCCTCACTAGGAATGGTCATCTATGGCTTTGGCGAGGATGCCCTCCACCCGACACAGATGCACTACCTCTTCACCGGAGTTATGTCCGCCTACGGGATCGCAGTTGTTATGATACTCTGGGCCCGCACATCAGCGAGCCGTGAACAAATAGGAATTATTCGTCATGGGCACCTCGTCATCCTAGCCGTGGTTGCATCCGTACCAATGCTCCTCTCACTTCCGAATACCATTTACCAAGGCATCTCCTCTGAAAGAAGTCGATCCATGTGGCCGCCCTATCACCCAGCTTCACTCAATAAGTCCTTGTCAGCTATGGTGCAAGACGACCAGTACATCTTCTCTGACCAGCCATGGGCCGTTGCGTGGTATGCTGACAGAACAGCCATCTGGACTCCACAAACATCTCGTATGATTGAACAGGTAGAAAAGATGGCCAGTCGAGCCAACTCTCCTATCGCAGGCTTCCACATCTCACCTGTCACTCTCGGTGATGATGAGTTCTTCAAGAGTTATATCAAGAACCTCGACACCATCCCTCTCGCTCTAGATGGATGGAACTACATCATGTCTGGAGGCAAATTAGACCTCGGGACTCTGGCCAAGAACAGTAAAGAATCGTCCAAAATTGTGCGTAGATACCCGTACCCATATCCCCTTAATGGTACCATCATGATGTATTATTCCGCGGAACAAATTAGAAGATCGAACTAAGTATTTTATATGCACCTAGAAGAAGCCATCGAGCGTCTCCAGCAGATCGTCCTCGATATTGAAAACAAGCAGTTGCCACTGCACGAAATCATGTCACTCCACGAAGAAGGCCAAAAGCTCGTGAACCTTTCGGAAAGCCTTTTAAAAGAAGCCTCTAAGAAATTAGAAGTCAAACAAGTAGCAGTTGACTCGCAACCAATTCAGGGGAATGTTACACAACCAGCTCCTGATAACGCCCCATCAGATAACGACGAGATCAGCCTTTTCTAATAATTTCCAATGCCCTCAACACTTCTCTCCTCTATCCAATCTCCTGAAGACATTCAGGACTACACACCTGATCAGCGTCTAGAACTTGCGGCAGAAATCCGTGAGACCCTCATCAATGAGCTCGCTAAAACTGGTGGCCACCTTGGACCTAACCTCGGTGTAGTAGAGCTCTGTATCGCGATGCATACAGTCTTCTCTACTCCTGAAGACAAGTTCACCTTTGACGTCTCTCACCAAGGGTACGTGCACAAGATGCTTACAGGGCGAGCCAACCAGATCGATACGATTCGCCA
>WTJZ01000145.1 GCA_011524615.1 Akkermansiaceae bacterium
GAATGTAGTCGCAAACCAGATTAATCAATGAAACTAGATCACTGCGGAATTACACTACAATTCAAACCTGTGTGCATTTTTGACTCCAATCAATTACCCTCCCCCTTGAATAACATGTGGTGCTTAAATTCACGCAACACGTCCCTAAAAATTTCTACATCGGTAATCTGATAGTATTCCGCATTATAAGGCAAATGAAACACCAACCTGTCTTCGTGTGATACTTGAAGAAACACACAGGAATTCGACCCTCGTAAACTAACCAACTGGATCCCATCCTGCGACAGAATAGAATCATAGTAAGTTATCACACGATCTAAATCCTGTTCATCGACTCGTACATTATGAAACTTCTGTCGAGTTCTAGCAAATTGATTTTTATCGAGAAGGAAACCTTCAAAGCATTTATTAATAAAATAAAAGCTTTGAAAAGGAACCTCATTATCCGTGTTAGAGTAGAGGCAGAACATGCCGTACAACTCTCCATTTTTGGATAACACCAATGAATCAATCTTTTTCTCCCCACTGAGATCACAGGAGATAACGCTCAACAAGAGTAGTGACAGTAGTAAGTTAAGTCTCATGATTGTGTTTTATTAAATGGTAAATCGGGGGGCTTCTAATAATGCCTTCTCTCCCCCGATTGCTTTAGCGAACCACCTTGCTCAGGGCAGAACTAATCTTAACTTTAATCTATAGCTTAGCTAAGACGTCCGCAACGACCTGTGGGTACAGCAGGCGCTCTTGTACTTGGATGCGTTCATGGAGAGACTTCGCCGTATCACCCTCTAAGACAGGTACTCTACTCTGGGCAATGATCTCACCTGTATCCATCCCTGCGTCTACGTAATGTACCGTGCAGCCGGATTCCTCTGCACCATCATCGACTGCTTGCTCCCAGGCGTGTAACCCAGGGTAGGCCGGTAAGAGAGAGGGGTGAATGTTCAGAATACGATCTGGGAACACCTCTAAGAGAGGAGCACCGACGAGGCGCATAAAGCCCGCTAGACAGATCAGATCGACCCCCAGCGACTTCAGATGAGCAGCGAGCTCCGCCTGCGACTCCTTCGGGAACTTTTGCTTATAGCCTTGGCAATCCAGTAAGACTGGTTCTACCCCGATTTGCTTAGCGCGCTCAAAGATATAAGCCCCAGGGATATCACACCCTACGTAGACGATCTCAGCAGCGAGCTGCCCTGCTGCAATCGCATCTGCGATAGCCTGCATATTACTTCCTGACCCAGAGCCGAGTATTGCGATCTTTTTCATGTTTGCTTAAAATTCTATTGGGAGAGCCACCGAACAACTCGCCATCGCGGCGATGCCTTCCTCACGTCCGACGAAGCCCATGGTCTCATTTGTCGTCGCCTTGATATTCACGCGGTCTGCGGTGATTCCTAGTGCACTGGAGAGGTTCGCCACCATTGCCTCGCGATGCTTCATCACCTTTGGTGCCTCCGCGATGAGCATAGAGTCTACATTGACGATGCGCGCCCCTTTCTCTTCTGCAAGTGCCGCACACTTCTCTAGGATCTTGAGACTGCTGATTCCCTCGATACTATCATCTGAGGGTGGGAAGTAGTAACCAATGTCAGGTAACCCGAGAGCACCGAGAATAGAGTCTGCTATCGCATGGCAGAGCACATCTGCATCTGAGTGACCGAGCAGGCCTACCTTATGCGGGATCTCGACTCCTCCGAGGATGCACTTACGCCCCTCAGCAAACTGATGCACATCGTAGCCGATGCCACTGCGGAATTCATACTGACTCATACTGTCGGGTATAAGGATCATCCTCCCCGATGGCGATGAAAAAATAGAATGCTTTCGCCCCCCTCTCATGCTTAATAGGAACTATGAAAAAGGTACTGATCGTAGGAGCGGGGTTCACGGGAGTGGTCATCGCGCGCCAACTCGCCGAAGCAGGCATCGCCAGTCTCGTCATCGACCAGCGGGACCATATCGGCGGGAACTGCCATACCGAGCGAGACGACCGCACAGGAATCATGCTGCATAAGTACGGCCCCCACGTCTTTCACACCGATGACGAAGAGGTCTGGAACCTCATGAACCAATACGGAGAGATGATGCCCTACATCAGTAGGATCAAGACCACCATCAATGGACAAGTCTACGCCCTCCCGATCAACCTCCACACCATGAACCAATTCTTCGGTACTGCCATGAGCCCCACCGAGGCACAGGACTACATCAGTACACTCGCCGAAGACATTCCAGTACCACAGAACTTCGAGGAACAAGCCCTCAGCATGGTGGGGCGAGACCTGTACGAGGCCTTCTTCCAGGGCTACACCGAAAAGCAATGGGGTCTGTCCCCTACCGAGCTCCCAGCCAGTATCCTCAAGCGCCTGCCGCTCCGGTTCAACTATAACGATAACTACTTCAACCATCGCTACCAAGGAGTCCCGCGAGACGGATACACCGCACTCATGACCGCGATGCTCGACCATCCGCTGATCGAGACCCGCCTAGAGTGCTCTTACCCGCTAGAGGACTCTACAGAATACGATCATACCTTCTACAGTGGCCCCATCGATGCCTACTTCCGATACCGCTATGGACGACTAGGCTACCGCACGCTAGACTTCGAGACCCTCTATCCGACAGAGTCCGACTACCAAGGATGCGCTCAAATGAACTACGGCAACGCAGACATCCCCTATACCCGCATCACAGAACATAAGCACTACGCCCACTGGGAGAATCACGAGAAAACCGTCTGCTACCGCGAGACCAGCCGCCTGGCAGAGGAAGGAGACATCCCCTATTACCCCATCCGCCTGGCACAAGAAAAGGAGCAACTGAGCCACTACCTCCACCTCGCCAACCAAGAACGAGACGTCACCTTTATCGGACGCCTCGGGACCTACCGCTACCTCGACATGGACGTCACCATCCGAGAAGCCCTCGACTGTGCGAGGGCGTATCTCATTACTGCCAACGCAGTGAGATGAATTCTGGAGCGCTGCCCTTCCA